>DASZTT010000209.1:0-11600 GCA_035547895.1 Rhodanobacteraceae bacterium | reverse complement strand
TGGCTGGATGAAGTGCCGCGCTGGCTGATGATCCTGGTCGTTGCGCGCGATACGGTGATCGCGCTGGGCGTGCTGGCGTGGCACCGCGTGCTGCGCAATTTCGAGGCGCATCCGAGCTGGTTGTCGAAAACCACCACGGTCGTGCAGATCCTGTTCGTGTTGTGGGTGCTGGCCGATCGCGCGTTCGGGTGGCACGCAGGCATGACCATTCCGGTGTGGATCGTCGCGGTGCTCACCGCCGCCAGTGGAGTCGATTACGTGGTGCGCTGGGGCCGTCTGGCGCGGCGGGAACTCAAACGGCGGGGCGCGGTGCCATGACCCACGTGCAACGCTGGCAATGGCTGGCCATCGTGGCCATCATCGGATGGCTGGTGTGGCTGCTGTCGCCGATCCTGATGCCGTTCGTGCTGGCGGCGGTGTTCGCCTATCTCGGCGATCCGCTGGTGGATCGCCTGGAGCGGCTGCGCATCGGGCGCGGGCTCGCGGCCAGCATCGTGTTCCTGGTGATGCTGTTGCTGGTTGCGCTGGCATTGCTGTTGCTGGTGCCGCTGATCCAGCGCCAGATCGCGCGCTTCGTCGCCGCGCTGCCGGGTTACGTGGCATGGCTCACGCATACCGCGGTGCCATGGCTGGAACACAAGCTCGACATTCCTGCCAGCGAATTCGATGCGTCCACGCTGATCGCGCGGGTGCGCGAGCACCTCGGCACCGTCGGCGGCATCGCCGCGGCGGTGCTCGGCTACGCGACGCGTTCGGGGCTGGCACTGATCGGCTTCGGTGTCGCCGTGGTGTTGGTGCCGGTCGTGACGTTCTATCTGCTGCGCGACTGGGACAAACTGGTCGCGCATGTCGACGCGCTGCTGCCGCGCGAGGCGCAACCCACGATCCGCCGCCTCGCGCGCGAAACCGACAGCGTGCTGGGCGCGTTCGTACGCGGCCAGTTGCTGGTGATGCTGGGTCTTGCGATTTACTACGCGGTCGCGCTGAAACTGGCCGGGCTGGATGTCGGTCCGCTGATCGGCATGATCGCAGGCCTGGTGAGTTTCGTGCCGTATCTCGGCTTCATCATCGGCATCGTCGCCAGCATCATCGCGGCGCTGGTGCAGTTCCACGATGCGTTCCATCTGGTGCTGGTGCTGGTGGTGTTCGGCGTGGGCAGCGTGCTGGAGAGTTACATCCTGGTGCCCAAGCTGGTGGGCGACCGCATCGGCCTGCATCCCGTCGCGGTGATCTTCGCGGTGCTGGCGTTCGGCGAACTGTTCGGCTTCATCGGCGTGCTGCTGGCGCTGCCGATGGCATCGATCGCGATGGTGCTGCTGCGTTTCCTGCGCGAACGCTACGAGGCGAGCGCGTTGTTTGCGGGGCGCGAGCCGCCGAAAATCGTGGCGGTGCCGGACGGGCCGGGCGAAGCGGCAGGCGATGCTCCGCCGGAAAAGCGGGAAGCGCCTTCCCAACCATGATCCGGCAATTTCCGCTCGACCTGCGCTGGCCGCCGCACCAGCGGCTCGATGCATTCTGGCCCGGCGCCAACGTGCCTGCGTTGCAGGGCGTCAGCGATGCCGCGAAGGGCGCGGGCGCGTGGCTGTACCTGCACGGTGGTTCCGGCACGGGCAAGAGCCACCTGCTGATCGGGGCGTGCCGCGCGGCGCTCGAAGCGGGCCAGGCCGCACGTTACGTGTCGCTGGCGCAACTGGCTGCGCCGCGCAGCGATGCGATCGGCGGTGTCGAACCGGCCGGCTTGCTCGCGATCGACGACCTGCAGGCGATCGCCGGGGACCGCGAGGCCGAGCGCGCGCTGTTCGACCTCTACAACCGCGCGAAAGCCGCGCAGGCACGGATGCTGTTTGCCGGCCATGCTTCGCCGGCCGAACTCGGCCTCACGCTCCCCGATCTGGTTTCGCGCCTGTCGATGTGCACGCAATACGCGTTGCGTCCGCTCGATGATGCGGGCCGCCGCGCGATGCTGCGCGTGCTGGCGGGCCGCCTCGGGTTGCGCCTCGACGATGAGGTGCTGGACTGGTGGTTCGCGCGCCAGCCGCGCGATCCCGCATCGCTGGTCGCGCTGCTGCATCGCGTGGACCGTGCCTCGCTGGCGGCGCAGCGGCGGATCACGATTCCGTTCTTGCGGGAATTGCTGCAGGAGTCGCAAGGGTAGGCCGCCTGCGTCACCGCCCGCCCTTGGCCGGTGAAGCGTCCGCGCGCAACACCTCGTCGAGTTCGGCCAGTTGCGCGGGCGTGCCGAGATTGCGCCAGAACCCGTCGTGGCGTTCGCCGCTCAGTTGGCCCGCGCGCATGGCGCGCTGGTAGATGGGCAGAAGCTTGAAGCAGCGGTCCGCTTCGCCGGCGACGAGTTCCGGGCGGTACACGCCGATGTTGCCGAAGGTGAGGCGCTGGCCTCGGCCCTCTTCGTTGAGCCGCGACCCATCGAGCCAGAAATCGCCGGCCGGATGAAAGTCGGGGTTCGGCACCATCACCAGGTGCGCAAGCCCCTGCGGTTCGCGCGGCAGGCGCGCGTAGTCGTAATCACTCACGATGTCGGCGCTCACCGCGATGAAGGGCGCGTCGCCCAGCAGCGGCAGCGCGTGGCGCATGCCGCCGCCGGTTTCCAGCGGGCGGCTGCCTTCGTGGCTGTATCGAATGTGCACGCCCCAGCGCGCGCCGTCGCCGAGCGCCGCGGGAAACTGCCCGGCCAGGTGCGAAGTGTTGATCACCACTTCCTCAATGCCGGCCGCGGCCAGTTTTTCCAGGTGGTGTTCGATCAGCATCCGCCCGCCGACCCGCAGCAGCGGCTTGGGCGTGGCATCGGTGAGCGGACGCATCCGCTCGCCGCGGCCGGCGGCGAAGAGCAACGCTTTCATGTGACGGGTTCCGTCAGCTCGCGATCAGCCACCCAGCGTTCCAGCAGCGCGAGGAAATCGCGCAGCTCGGGATAACCCGCCGCGACGTTGCGCACGTATCGCCACACGCGCGGCAGGTCGGCGAGATAGCCGCGCTTGCCGTCGCGATACCACAGGCGGCAGAACAGGCCGAGCACCTTCAGGTGCCGCTGCAGGCCGGTGAGGTCGAACCAGCGCTGCCAGCGCGCGGCGCCGATGCGCGGATCGAGCGCGCCGGCGTCGAGCAAACGCTGGCGGTGCGACTCGGCCCAGTCCCGCACGCGCGCGTCGTCCCACGCGATGTAGCAGTCCCGCAGCAGCGAAGCCACGTCGTAGGTGATCGGCCCCAGCACGGCGTCCTGGAAATCCACGATGCCGGGGTTGTGTTCCGGCACCCGCATGAGATTGCGGCTGTGGTAGTCGCGGTGCATGAAGACTTGAGGCTGGCGTTGCGCGTTGTCGACCAACAGGCGGAACGCCACTTCGATGATGTCCCACTCGTCGCATTCGATGGAAACGCCCAAATGCCTTTGCAGGAACCAGGTCGGCAGCAGTTCCAGTTCGCGCACCACGAACGGTTCGTCGAACGGCGGGAGGCCATGCGGATCGATGCGCGTCTGCATGGCCAGCAGCGCGTCCATCGCATCGGCGTAGAGTGCGTCGGCGGAGGCGTCGCTCAATTCGGCGAGGTACGGACGGGAGCCGAGGTCGGAAATCAGCAGGAATCCCCGGACACGATCTTCGCCCAGCACCTCCGGGGCATTGAGCCCCGCGCCGCGCAGGCGCGCATCCACGTCCAGCCACGCGCCCAGGTCCCCCGAACCGGGCGGCGCATCCATCACGATCGCGCTGCCGTGCCGGCCGCGGACGCGCCAGTAGCTGCGCGCGCTGGCATCTGCCGAAGCCGCCTCGATGGTCGCCTGCGTGTCCCCGCACGCCGCGCGCGCAAACGCAAGCCGAGCGTCGGCGCGGGAACCGGCGGTGGAATGCGAATCGATGGCGGAAGACATGGCGCGGCAGTATAGAAGCGACGCATGGGCTGATCGCGGCGGCGCATCTCCGTTTGCGGGCAATTACGCTATCCTTCATCCCCCTGCGTTACCCTGCCTGAGCTTGACTTCGCGGATCATGAGCGCATGAACGTCGCCCGCCTGCACACCCACCTCGACCGGCTCGAGGCCGAGTCCATCCGCATCATGCGCGAGACGGTGGCGGAATGCCGCAAGCCCGTGCTGCTGTACTCGATCGGCAAGGATTCCTCGGTGCTGCTGCATTTGCTGGTGAAGGCCTTCCATCCCGCCAGGCCGCCGCTGCCGGTGCTGCACGTCAACACGACGTGGAAGTTCCGCGAGATGATCGAATTCCGCGACCGCGTCGCGCGCGAAAAGAACGTCGACCTGATCGAACACATCAATCCGGACGGCCTGAAGCAGGGCACCGATCCGGTCAACGCGGCTTCCAAGCACACCTACGTGATGAAGACGCTGGCATTGCGCCAGGCGCTCGCGGAGCATGGCTTCGATGCCGCGATCGGTGGCGCGCGCCGTGACGAGGATCCCGCGCGCGCCAAGGAGCGCGTGTTCTCGCTGCGCGGCGCAGGCCAGAGCTGGGAGCCGCGCAAGCAGCGGCCGGAACCGTGGGGGCTCTACAACACGCGGCTCGCCAACGACGAAACGCTGCGCGTGTTTCCGCTGTCGGACTGGACCGAACTCGACGTGTGGTTGTACATCCGCCGCGAGGGCATCGAAGTGGTGCCGCTCTACTTCGCGAAGGAACGTCCGACCTTCGTGCGCAATGGCGCGTTGCTGGTGCGCGATGACGAACGCGTGCCGCTGGAGCCGGGCGAGCAGCTGGTCCCGAAAACGGTGCGCTTCCGCACGCTCGGGTGCTGGCCGCTGACCGCGGCGGTCGAATCCGATGCCGCCGACCTCGACGGCATCATCGGCGAAATGCTGGACACGCGGCAGTCCGAACGCGCGGGCCGCATCATCGACCTCGATCCATCCGATTCCATGGAGCGCAAGAAGCGTGAAGGCTACTTCTGACGAACGCGTGAGCGTGGCGGTGGCGGCACCCGCCTTGGCGGCGCGGCTGGCGGCGCTGGAAAACCGTGACACACTGCGCCTGGCGATGTGTGGCAGCGTGGACGACGGCAAGAGCACGCTGCTCGGACGCCTGCTGGCCGAGGCCGGGATGGTGCCGGACGATCGCCTCGCGCAGATGATCCGCGACAGCAAGACGCACGGCACGCAGGGCGGCAAACCGGATTATTCGTTGCTGCTCGACGGGCTCGAAGCCGAGCGCGAGCAGGGCATCACCATCGATGTCGCGTGGCGTTATTTCGGCACCGACAAGCGCGCCTTCATCGTCGCCGATTGTCCCGGCCACGCGCAGTACACCCGCAACATGGCGAGCGGCGCTTCGAATGCGGAACTCGGCATCGTGCTGGTCGATGCGCGCGCGGGCGTGCAGACGCAAACCCGCCGTCACACCGCGATCCTCGCGATGTTCGGCGTGCAGCACGTGCTGTTCGCGGTCAACAAGCTCGACCTGATCGACTACAACCATGCGCGCTACCACGCGATCGAGCAGGAGTGCGTGAAGCTCGCGCACGATCTCGGCATCGCCAACGCCGACGCGATTCCGGTCTCCGCGATCAATGCCGACAACCTGGTGGCGCCCTCTCCGAACACGCCGTGGTACACGGGCAAGCCGCTGCTGGAGTACCTGGAAGGCGTCGAGGTGGAGCGCAAGGTCGACGCGGCGTTCGCGATGCCGGTGCAATGGGTCAACCGGCCCGACCACAGTTTCCGCGGCTATGCGGGTACCGTCGCGGGTGGCCGCATCACGCCGGGCAGTGAAGTCGTGGTGTTGCCGTCGGGACGGCTGTCGAGCGTGGCGCGCGTGGTCGGCGGCGATGCCGACCTCGACTACGCCGAAGCGGGGCAGGCCATCACGCTGACGCTGGCCGACCAGATCGACGTGGCGCGCGGCGACGTGATTGCCGATCCGTCGCTGCCCCCCGATGTTGCCGCGCAGTTCGCCTGCCATCTTTTATGGCTGGACGATGCGCCGTTGCTGTCGGGCCGTCGTTACATGATGAAACTGGCCACGCGCGTGGTCGGCGCGCAGGTCACCGAAATCAGGCATCGCATCGATCCCGACACGCAGGCGCACCTGGCGGCGACGCGGCTCACCGCGAACGAGATCGGATATTGCAACCTGTCGCTGGATTCCGAGATTGCCTACCGGCCGTTCAAGGAAGATCGCCGCCTTGGCGGGTTCATCCTGATCGATCGCGAAACCAACGCCACGGTCGGTTGCGGCACGCTGGATTTCGGGCTGCGCCGCGACCGCAACGTGCATTGGCAGCAGCTCGACGTCGATCGCGTGGCGCGCGCGCGCATCAAGGGCCAGACGCCGCGCTGCCTGTGGTTCACGGGCCTTTCCGGCGCCGGCAAGTCCACCATCGCCAACCTCGTCGAACGGCGGCTGCTGGCCGATGGTTTCCATACCATCCTGCTGGATGGCGACAACGTGCGCCACGGTTTGAACCGCGACCTCGGCTTCACCGACGCCGACCGCGTCGAGAACATCCGCCGCGTGGCCGAGGTGGCCAAGCTGATGATGGACGCGGGCCTGATCGTGCTGGTGTCCTTCATCAGCCCGTTCCGCGCCGAGCGCCAGATGGCGCGCGACCTGATCGGCGAGGGCGGTTTCATGGAAGTGTTCGTGGACGCGCCGCTGGCCGTGTGCGAAGGACGCGACGTGAAGGGTCTCTACGCCAAGGCCCGCGCGGGCAAGATCGAAAACTTCACCGGCATCGGCTCGCCCTACGAAGCGCCCGAATCGCCGGAAATTCATCTGCGTTCGGATCGGGAGTCGGCCGCGGATTCCGCATCGCGGGTGGTGAAGCTGCTGATCGGTTGATCCGGACGACGGGCCGGTCGGGGCGAGCGGCTTTTCACGCCGCCGGCATGATCGCTTCAATCGCGCACGCGGAAGTGCCTGGCGCGGCGCGCGACCAGCGCGAGCGCCAGCCGGTCCGGCAGCACGTCCATCAACAACTTGATCGCGCGGTTCACGCGGCCGGGCACGCACACCACGCGGCCGCGTTCGACGGCATCGAGCCCTTGCCGCACCACGTCTTCCGCGCCGCTCCACATCCAGCCCGGCAGACGCGAAACCAGCCCTCGCGCCTGGCTGACGTCGTGGAACTCGGAATAGGTGAAGCCCGGGCACAACGCGCAGACGTGGATGCCATGCGTGCGATTCTCCGTCGCCAGCGCCTGCGACACGCGCATCAGGAACGCCTTGGCCGGCCCGTAGAGCGTGTTGCCCGGCGTGGCGGGAACCAGTCCCGCCAGCGAAGCGACGTTGACGATGCGTCCGTACCCGCGCTGGCGCATCGATGGCAGCAGCAGGTGACAGAGGCGCAGTGGCGCCGTCACCAGCACCTGCATGAATTGCGCGTGCGTCGCCCAGTCCACCTTGTCGTAACGGCCCGGCACGCCGTAGCCCGCGTTGTTGATCAGCACGTCGATGGCACGTCCGCCGCGGGTCGCGAACGCGACGATCCGTTCCGGCGCCGCCGGATCGGCCAGGTCATCGGCGATCACCTGCACGTCGACGCCATGCTGCTCGCGCAGCCCGGCGGCCACGGCCTGCAGGCGATCCTCGCGCCGCGCGGTCAGCACCAGGTCGCAGCCGCGCGCGGCGAGTTGCCGCGCGAATTCCGCGCCGATGCCGGCCGAGGCGCCGGTGACGAGTGCGCGAGGGTGTACTGCGGAAATTTCCATGCGAAAGCGGTTGTCGTGAAAAGTCGGGACAGGGAGCTCCTGGCCATGGATGGCGGCTTTTGAAGGCCGCCCCGGGGATTGTGGGTTGAAGGCCGATGCCAAACGAGCCAACGCTCATGGCGGGGCGATCAGAAATGATCGCATGACAAACGGATCGTTTGATTCGGGGCAATGACCTTGGCTATCCTCGCTGGCTCGAATGACCATGGGGTGCGCCATGCGCCGCAAGTGGGTGGGTGGCAACTGGAAGATGCACGGTTCGCGCGCGATGGCGTCCGCGCTCCTGGGCGCGATCGTGGAAGCGAACATCGACAACGTCGACGTCGCGGTGTTTCCGCCGTTCCCCTATTTGCGCGAAGCCTGCGCGGCGTGCGCGGGTTCGCGCGTCGCGGTCGGCGGCCAGGATCTGAGCGAACACGAATCGGGCGCGTTCACCGGCGAGGTTTCGGCGGCCATGTTGCGCGATGTGGGTTGCGGCGCCGTGCTGGCCGGTCATTCCGAACGCCGCCAGCACCACCACGAATCGGACGCGCAGGTCGCGGCCAAGATCGCGCAGGCGCTCGCGCATCAACTCACGCCCGTCCTGTGCGTGGGCGAAACCCTCGATGAACGCGAATCGCACAAGACCGCCGCGGTAGTGGCGCGCCAGCTGGACGCCGTGATCGCGCATTGCGGCATCGCGGCGTTCGAGCGCATCGTGGTCGCCTACGAACCGGTCTGGGCGATCGGCACGGGGCGGACCGCCAGCCCCGCGCAGGCGCAGGAGGTCCATGCGTTGCTGCGTAGCCAGCTCGCCCGCGACGATGCTAGAATTGCCGGTTCAACCCGCATCGTTTATGGCGGCAGCGTCAAACCCGGCAACGCCGCCGAGTTGTTCGCGCAAGCCGACATCGATGGCGGCCTGATCGGCGGTGCGGCATTGCAGGCCACCGATTTTCTTTCGATTTGTGCGGCGGCGGGCTGACGCCCGCTTCGCACGGGAACCACACATGCTGTTCACGATTTTCAGCGTCTTCTACGTGCTCGTCGCGGCGGCGATGATCGTGCTGATCCTGATGCAGCGCGGCGACGGCGCCAACGCGGGCGCCAGCTTCGGCGGCGGCGCATCCGGCACGGTGTTCGGCGCGCGCGGCGCGGCCAGCTTCCTCACCCGCACCACGGCGGCGCTGGCCACGATCTTCTTCCTGTTGAGCCTCGGCATGGGCATCTACCTCAGCCACAACGGGGTGAAGCCGAACGTCCAGCAGACGCTCGGCGTGATGGCCGGCGCCGGCAGTTCGGCGCCCGCGAGCTCCGTGCCTGCGGCCAGTGCACCAGCCGCAGGCGTGCCCGCATCGTCGACGCCCGCTCCGCAATCGGAAGTGCCGGCGGCGCCGTCTTCGGCACAATCGGAAGTACCGGCGGCGCCGAAGGCGTCTGCGCCGGCGTCGTCCGCCCCGGCCAGCAGCGGTCCGGCCGGTTCGCACTGATTCGAGTTTTAGTTCGGTTTTGCTTGTGTGAATAGTCGCGCACATGGATGTGCGCGGTGTTTCCCAGGGATGGGTACTACGCCCAGGTGGCGGAATTGGTAGACGCACTACCTTGAGGTGGTAGCGGGTAACTCCGTGGGGGTTCGAGTCCCCCCTTGGGCACCATTCTGACGACGCGCGGTTGCGATGCATTCGCACCGCGCGTTTTTTTGTGCGGCTTGCACGCCGTGAAGTCTCCGTGACAGCAGGCCGTCGCGCGTCGCGATTGCGGCTTGCGCCAGCGCGTGCGAAAATTGCATGGATAACGCTGGACGATCCTCATGCTTGAGAACTACTGGCCCATCCTGCTGTTCCTGTGTGTCGCCGGCGGCATCGGCATCGCGCTGATCGTCGTCGGCTGGATCGCCGGGCCGCGCCGTCCCAGCGCCGAGAAGTACTCGCCGTACGAGTGCGGCTTCGAGGCCTTCGAAGGCACGCGCATGCAGTTCGACGTGCGCTATTACCTGATCGCGATCCTGTTCATCCTGTTCGACCTGGAAATCGCGTTCCTGTTTCCATGGGCGACGGTGTTCTCGAAGATCGGCGTCACCGCGCTGGTGGAGATGTTCACGTTCCTGCTGCTGCTGGTGGTGGGTTACATCTACGTGTGGAAGAAGGGTGCGCTCGAATGGGATTGATCCACGCCATCGACAAGACGATGCACAACCCGGTGCCGATCGGCAAGGTCGACGACATCCTGCGCCCGGAAGCCGACAATCCGATCGTGCAGCGCGGGTTCGGCGTCACCACCGTGGACGCGCTGTTCAACTGGGCGCGCACTGGCTCGATGTGGCCGATGACCTTCGGCCTCGCCTGCTGCGCGGTGGAAATGATGCACGCGGGTGCGTCGCGGCTCGACCTCGACCGCTACGGCGTGATCTTCCGTCCCTCGCCGCGCCAGTCCGACGTGATGATCGTCGCCGGCACCTTGGTCAACAAGATGGCGCCGGCGCTGCGCAAGGTGTACGACCAGATGCCCGATCCGAAATGGGTGATTTCGATGGGCAGTTGCGCGAACGGCGGCGGTTACTACCACTACTCGTATTCGGTGGTGCGTGGGTGCGACCGCATCGTGCCCGTGGACGTGTACGTGCCGGGTTGTCCGCCGACGGCAGAAGCGCTGGTTTACGGGATTCTGCAATTGCAGAAGAAAATCCGCCGCACCAACACCATCGCGCGCTGAGTCCACGATGAGCCAGACCACACCCGAACAACTGGCCGACCGCCTGCGTGCGCGCTTCGGCGACAGGATCGACAACACCGCCGTTTCGCTCGGGCAGGCGACGATCGAGGTCACGCCCGCGCATCTGATCAAAGTCTGCACGGCGCTGCGCGACGAAGCGGAGTTCCGCTTCGCCCAGTTGACAGATCTTTGCGGCGTGGACTTCCTGCTGTTCGGCGAAGACGAATGGAAGGGCTCGCAGAGCGCGACGGCCACAGGCTTTTCGCGCGGCGTGACCGGCGCGGCGGGGCCCGGACGCTTCGACTGGTCGAACCATCCCGAACATCCGCAATTCCTGCGCCGCTTCGCTTCGGTGGTGCATCTAATTTCCTACGAACACAACATTCGCCTGCGCGTGCGCTGCTTCGCGCCCGAAGACGCGCTGCCGGTCGTGCCGACGCTCACCGGCGTGTGGCCCGTCGCCAACTGGTACGAGCGTGAGTCGTTCGACCTGTACGGCATCGTGTACGAAGGCCATCCGGATTTGCGCCGCATCCTCAGCGACTACGGTTTCGTCGGGCATCCGTTCCGCAAGGATTTCCCGCTGATCGGCAACGTCGAAGTGCGTTACGACCCTGAGGCGAAGCGCGTGATCTACGAGCCGGTCACCTCGGTGACGCCGCGCGTCACCGTCGCGCGCGTGGTGCGCGAGGACTCGCGCTGGCCGACCTCGCGCGAGGAAGCCGCCGACGACTGGAAGGGCAACTGAAATGGCCGAAGGACGGACATTGGGACCGGCGCTCGAAGTGGGTGGCGATACGGGCGAAATCCGCAGCTACACGATGAACTTCGGCCCGCAGCACCCGGCCGCGCATGGCGTGCTGCGCCTCATCATGGAGATGGAAGGCGAGACCATCCTGCGCATCGATCCGCACATCGGCCTGCTGCATCGCGCCACTGAGAAGCTGGCCGAATCCAAGCCGTTCAACCATTCGATCGGCTACATGGACCGGCTCGACTACGTGTCGATGATGTGCAACGAGCACGCCTACGTCCGTGCGATCGAACAGCTGATGGGCATCCAGGCGCCGGAGCGCGCGCTGTGGATCCGCACGATGTTCGACGAGGTCACGCGCATCCTGAATCACCTGATGTGGGTCGGTTCGAACGCGCTCGACCTCGGCGCGATGGCGGTGTTCCTGTATGCGTTCCGCGAACGCGAGGAACTGATGGATTGCTACGAGGCGGTGTCGGG
>DASZTT010000208.1:0-14309 GCA_035547895.1 Rhodanobacteraceae bacterium | reverse complement strand
GTTGGCGCGGGCCGACGCGCGTCAGCGCGCTGTGCCTGGGCGTCGTCGTCGCACTGGTGCCGCTGGCGGTCGGCTTCGCCGAGGCGCGCCACCGGCCGGCCAAGACTTCCGATTCCACCTCGGCGCCATGGGTCGTGTACGGCGATGCCGTCGAGGACGGCTTTCCCTTGGGCGTGGTGCCGCGCGTCATCGAATACCGCCGCGAATGGGACCGGATGCGCACGGAAGCGGCAAAGTTCAAGGCGTTCCGCTTCCACGCGCACCGGGTCGGGCCGTCACTGCACCAGCGGCAGGTGTACGTGCTGGTGATCGGCGAAAGCAGCCGCCGTGCCAACTGGCAGTTGTTCGGTTACGCCCGCGCCACCAATCCCGAGTTGTCGAAGCTCGCGAACGTGGTGCCGCTGACGCACTTCATCACCACCTGGCCGGAATCGATCGCGGCGATCCCGATGATCCTGACCCGCCGCAAACCGGAGATGGCGTGGGACGCGCCGTGGCACGAGGCATCGATCCTGCGCACCATGCAGGAAGCCGGTTACGAGACGTACTGGATTTCCAACCAGCAGGCGATCGGCGAATTCGATTCGCCGGTGTCGATGTACGCCTACGAGGCCGATCACGTGGAATGGCTGAACCACGCATCCTGGACCGCGCCGGGAAGCTACGACGGAGACCTGGTGCAGCCGCTGGAGGACGCGCTGCATGCATCGGACAAGGATCTTTTCATCGTGCTGCACATGATGGGCAGCCACGTGAAATACGATTACCGTTACCCGCCCGCCTTCGAACGCTGGAAGCCGACGCAGTTGTCGCCACCGGGTGAAGGCAGCACCATCGAGCGCGTGCGCAACAGCTACGACAACTCCATTCTCTACACCGACCACGTGCTGGCGGAGGTGATCGACGCACTGAAGCGGAGCGGCGCCGTCACGGCGCTGTGGTTCGAATCCGATCACGGCGAACTGATCCCGACGCCGACCTGCGACAAGGAAGGCCACGGCGTCGGCACGGTGGCCGAGTACGAAATTCCCGCGCTGTTCTGGTATTCGAGTGCCTACGGGCAGCATTTCCCGCAACGCGTCGCGAGTTTGCGCGCCAATGCCGGCAAGCGCACGCTTTCGGCGGACACCTTCGAATCGCTCGTCGACATGGCCGGAGTGGCGTTTCCTTCGCACGACGAAACCTGGAGCCTGTTCAGCCCGGCGTGGCATTACCACACGCGCTGGGTGGCACAGACGCGCCACATCGATTTCGATACCGCGCGCTTCGACAAGACCTGCCAGCGCGTGCTGCCGGGCACGTCCAGCAGCGCAGACGACGATGACGACGACGAATGACACGGCGCGCCGCGGCGTGCGCCACTACGTGGTGGCGCTCACCGGGGGCGTGGCATCCGGCAAGAGCGCGGTGGCGCGGCGTTTCGAGGCGTTGGGCATCCATGTTTACGACGCCGATGTGGCCGCCCGCGAGGTGGTCGCGCCGCGTGAACCCGCGCTCGCGGAAATCGAGTTCGTGTTCGGCGCCGAAGTATTGGATGCGGACGGCGGCCTGGACCGGCGCGCGATGCGCGAGCGCGTGTTCGCCGATCCCGACGCGCGCAGGAAGCTCGAAGGCATCATCCATCCGCGCGTGCGCGCCTGGCTGCGGCGGCGGGTCGGGATGGACCGCGGTCCGTATTGCGTGCTCGCGATCCCGTTGCTGGTGGAAAACCGCGAGCACTACGCATGGGTTGACCGGGTACTGCTGGTGGATGCGCCGCAGACGCTGCAGATCGGGCGCCTGATGCAGCGCGACGGCATCGGCCGGGAAGCCGCGCAGCGCATGCTTGCCGCGCAATCATCGCGCCAGCAGCGGTTGGCGATTGCCGACGACGTGATCGTGAACGACGGCGAGGAAGCTGCGCTGGATGCGCAGGTCGTGGCGCTGCACAGGCGTTACATGGAACTTGCAGCCACGTAGCCCGGATGCAGGCGTGTAGCGCCGGAATCCGGCAGCCCCCGGATTCCGCTTCGCTGCATCCGGGCTACGTGGCTGCGCGCGTCCGGAATGGCGGTCATGCGAGGAACGCGCGCATGCCGGCGACACCCTGCGCGCCCGCCGCGCGCGCGCGCGCAAGGTCATCCGGACCGACGCCGCCCAGCGCGTAGACGGGCAAACGCGCGCCGGCGACGAGCTGCGCGAAACGTTCCCAGCCGAGCGGCGCCACTGCGGGATGCGACGCGGTGGCGTTCACCGGCGACAGCGTGGCGAAATCCGCACCCAACCGCGCAGCGAGCTCCAGTTCCTCCGCGTCATGGCACGACGCGCCGACCCACGCATTCCGCGGCAGCGGCCGCTCGCGGAACTCGCGCAATTGCGCGGCCTTGAGATGCACGCCGATGCCCAGCTCGCGTGCGAGCTCGACATCACGATTGACCAGCACGGATTCCCGCCCACGAGGCTGCGCAGCGATGGCACGTTCGGCCATGCGTCCGACCTCGTCCCGCGCCGCGCCAGGCACGCGCAATTGCAGCAGCGCCTCACCGGGCCCACGATCGGTCGGTGCGGCATCGGCGATCACATAAAGCGGCGGCAGGCGCAGCGCGGCGAGGATCGGCGCATCGGCCGCGGGCATTTCGGAAGCGTCTATGTCGCGCAAATCCACCCAGCGCAACGGATGGCCTTCGCGCGCATGGGGCACGCCGGTCCAGGCGGTCACCCGCAACGCGTGCAGCCGCACCGATTTTTCGGGGTAGTGCCAGGGAATCGAAATCAGCGGCGTGCTGTCGAGAACCCGGACGTCCAGTTCTTCTTCCAATTCGCGGACCAATGCCCGCGCGAGCGTTTCACCGGGCTCGACCTTGCCGCCCGGAAATTCCCACAAGCCTGCGAGGTGTTTGCCGGGCAGGCGCTGCATCAGGAGCACGCGACCACCTTCGTCGGTGAGGATGCCGGCCGCGACTTCGATCATCGCCGTTCGTAATCGACGAAGTCGAAGGCAAGCGGATGCCTTGCGTCCGCGGGGTGATGCTCGCGCGCGACCTCGCGCCACTTCGCCGGATCAAACGCCGGGAAAAAGGTATCCGCATCCGCCGTGGAAGTGTCGATTTCGGTGAGGCACAGGCGCGTGGCACGCGGCAAGGCCAACGCATAGACCTCGCCCCCGCCGATCACCATCAGCTCCGCGTCGCCCGCGCGCGCGCGCGCTTCGTCCACGGAATGCACCGCGATCTGGCCGTCGAACGGCGCCGAGGCGGCGCGGGTCAGCACCAGGTTGGCCCGACCGGGCAAGGGTCGCCCGATCGCCAGCGCGGTCTTGCGGCCCATCAGCACCGGCTTGCCCAGCGTGAGCGCCTTGAAGCGCTTCAGGTCATCGGACAAGTGCCACGGCATCGCGCCGTTGCGGCCGATCGCGCGGTTGCGATCGAGCGCAGCGACAAGGACGACGCCCGGCATGCGCGTCAAACCGCCACCGGCGCGCGTATCGCCGGATGCGGATCGTAGTCGACGACACGGACGTCTTCGAAGCGGAACCCGAACAGCGACCGCACGCCGGGATCGAGCACGAGCATCGGCAAGGGCCGCGGCGCGCGCGTCAGCTGCTCCTCCGCCTGTTCGACGTGGTTCGAATAAAGGTGCAGGTCGCCGAAGGTGTGCACGAAGTCGCCGCGCTCCAGCCCGCACACCTGCGCCATCATGCAGGTGAGCAGCGCATAGCTGGCGATGTTGAACGGCACGCCGAGGAAAATGTCGGCCGATCGCTGGTAGAGCTGGCACGACAGTTTGCCGTTCGCGACATAGAACTGGAACAGCGCGTGGCATGGCATCAACGCCATCCTGTCCAGTTCGCCGACGTTCCACGCCGACACGATCATGCGGCGCGAGTCGGGGTTGCGTTTGATCTGCTCGATGACCTGGCTGATCTGGTCGACCGAGCGCCCGTCGGGCGTGGGCCACGCGCGCCATTGCCTGCCGTACACCGGACCAAGATCGCCCGCTGGGTCGGCCCACTCGTCCCAGATGCTGACGCCGTGTTCCTTCAGGTACGCGATGTTGGTGTCGCCGCGCAGGAACCACAGCAGCTCGTGCACGATCGACTTGACGTGCAGCTTCTTGGTGGTGAGCAGCGGGAACCCTTCGGCGAGATCCATGCGGATCTGGCGGCCGAACACGGAGCGCGTGCCGGTGCCGGTGCGGTCGTCCTTGCGGGCGCCGTTTTCCAGCACGTCGCGAAGCAAATCGAGGTAGAGGCGCATCGGGCACGGGCAGGCAAGGTAATCGGATGAAGCATAGCAGCCGGCCCGGCATGCCTGCCCGCTGCGCCCGCCCTGCCGCCAAATTCAGCCGCGGTTCGGGTAGTCTTGCCGGACCGTCACACCAAGGGGCTCGCCTCGACCATGAATTCCGCCATGCCTGCCGTCTCGAGGACGCGCTCGTTTTCCACCGTGTTCCTGATCGAACTGTGGGAGCGCTTCGGCTTCTACGGCATGCAGGCGCTGATCGTCTACTACATGGTGCAGCGCCTCGGTTTCGACGACACGCGCGCGAACCTGGTGTGGAGCGCGGCGGCCGCGCTGATCTACGTGGCGCCGGCGATCGGCGGATGGGTGGGCGACGGCATCCTCGGCACGCGCCGCACGATGCTGACCGGCGCGGTGATCCTGGCGATCGGCTATGGCCTGATCACGATCCCGAGCGCAAGCCCGACCTTCCTGTACTTCTCGCTGGGCGTCATCGTGGTCGGCAACGGCCTGTTCAAGCCCAATGCCGGCAACCTGGTGCGCAAGATCTACGAGGGCGACGACAGCCGGATCGACGCGGCCTTCACCATCTACTACATGGCGGTGAATGTCGGCTCGACGATTTCGATGCTGCTGACGCCGTGGATCAAGGACTACGTCAACGGCGTGTATCACAACCAGTTCGGCTGGCACGCGGCATTCGGCGTGTGCAGCATCGGCCTGATCGTCGGCCTCGTGAATTTCTTCTTCATGCGCGCATCGCTGGCGCACATCGGATCGGACCCGGATTCCCACCCATTCGAGGGGCTAAAGCTGCTCAAGGTGCTGGCCGTGGGCGCAGTTCTGGCGATCGCCGCGGCCTTCATCCTGAAGCACGAAGCCGTGGCCCGCTGGTTCGTGATCCTCGCGGCCCTCGCGTTGCTGGCGATCTTCATGTACCTGATCGCGGCGAGCCAGCGCGGGGAACGCGCGGGACTGGCGGCGGCGCTGATCCTGACCATCCAGACCATCTTCTTTTTCATCTTCTACCAGCAGATGCCGACCTCGCTGGCGCTGTTCGCGCTGCGCAACACCGACTTCAACTGGAGCGTGTTCGGCGTGCACCTCTACACGTGGCTGCCGGGCCAGTACCAGGCGCTGAACCCGATCTGGATCATGATCCTGTCGCCGATCCTGGCGTGGATCTATACCGCGGCCGGCAAGCGCGGCAAGGACTTGTCGATCGCGTCCAAGTTCGCGCTGGGTTTCGCGATGGTCGCCGCGGGCTATTTCGTCTACGGCCTGGCCGGGCATTTCGTCAACGAGCCGGGCAAGGCCTCGTCGTGGGTGCTGATCTGGGGCTACGGCCTGTATTCGCTGGGCGAGTTGCTGGTCAGCGGCCTCGGCCTCGCGATGATCGCGCGCTACGTGCCGGCGCGGATGGGCGGCTTCATGATGGGCGCCTACTACGTCGGCGTCGGCATCTCGCAATACCTCGGCGGCATCGTGGCCAACTACGCGGCGGTGCCGCAGAACGTGACCGATCCGATGCAGACGCTGCCGATCTACACCTCGCTGTTCACCAAGCTCGGCTGGGCCGGCGTGCTCTGCACCGCGATCGCGATCGTCGTGGTGTGGCCGATGAAGCGGCTGTCGGCCGCGCACGCCGCGCACATTTCCGACGATCCCTCGGGCGTGCCCACGGTCGCCGCAGAGCGGTAACCCGCCTGGTGACAGGCGTCATGTCCGGACGCCATGCCGTCCGGCATGGGCGCGCCTGTGCCCGATCGGCTAATTTATGGCCTTCTGCGACCGCGCGGCGAACCACTGGCCGCGGCCACGGTCGAACACACGCAGCAGCTACCTGGACAACACTCGCATGTCGCGAACCAAATGGATCCTGACGATCGTCGGCGTCGTCATCGCGGTACTGATCCTGTGGCGCATCTTCTCGGGCCCCGGCAAATCCAGCGGTTTCGGCGCCGGCGGCGCCGAGGAAGCCGTGCCCGTCACCGTGGTTCCGGCGACGCCGCAGAACGTGCCGGTGTACCTGACCAGCCAGGGCACCGTGCAGGCGCTCAACACCGTCAACGTGCAGCCGCAGGTCGGCGGACAGTTGCTGAAGCTCGACTTCACCGAAGGCGCGCCCGTGAAGAAGGGCCAGGTGCTGGCGGAAATCGATCCGCGCACGCTGCAGGCGCAGCTCGACCAGGCCATCGCCAAGCGCGCCCAGGACCAGACCCAGCTCGCCACCGCGCGCGCGAACTACGAGCGGTCGGAAGACCCGAAGTACAAGCAGTACGTCGCCCAGATCGATCGCATCACGCAGAAGAACACCGTGTCGCAGTACCAGGCTGCGGTCGCCGCGGACAACGCCAGCATCCAGGACACCCAGGTGCAACTGGGTTTCACCAAGATCACGTCGCCCATCGACGGGCTGGCCGGCATCCGCCAGGTCGACCCCGGCAACGTCATCACCACCTCGACCACCATCGTCACCGTCACGCAGACGCAGCCGATCTACGTGATTTTCACGCAGGCGGGCAAATACCTCGACGAAATCCGCGCCGCCCAGGCGAAGGCGCCGTTGACGGTGTCGATCCTCGATGCTTCCAACAAGGTGATCGAGGGCGACGGCAAGCTGGTGGTGATCGGCAACCAGATCGACCCGTCCACGGGTTCGTTCCAGATGAAGGCCGAATTCCCGAACGGCAACAACCAGCTTTTCCCGGGCCAGTATGCGAACACGCAACTGAAGGTAAGCGTGGATCCCGACGCGCTGGTGGTGCCGACCGCGGCGGTGCAGCGCGGACCGAACGGCGACTACGTGTGGCTGGTCACCGACAAGCGTCCGGCCAATGCTGCGCCCGACAATTCGGCTCCCGCGGCGAGCGGCAAGTGGCGTCGGCGCAAGCGCGCCGCAAGCAGCGCGCCTGCCAGCAACAAGCCGGCCAAGTACGTCATCATGCAACCGGTCACCACCGGCGGCGAAGCGGGCGACACCGGCATCATCGTGACGCACGGCCTCAAGGCCGGCGACGAAGTGGTCACCGCGGGCCAGTTCCGCCTCAAGCAGGGCAGCAAGGTGACGCCGATGAAACCCGGCGAAGTGCCGGCGCCGCCGACCACCGCGGAGATCAAGGCCGCGGCCCAATCCAGCGGCAGCGGACGCGGGCGGAGACATTGATGGCGCGCGCGGCCGCTGCGGCCATCGTGGACTGACGCCATGGGCTTTTCCTCGATCTTCATTCGCCGGCCGATCGCGACGTCGCTGTTGATGGCGGCGGTGCTGCTGCTCGGCATCATCGGCTACAAGGCGCTGCCGGTTTCCGCGCTGCCCGAAATCGAGGCGCCCAGCCTGGTCGTCACCACGCAGTACCCCGGCGCCAGCGCCACCACCATCGCCACGCTGGTCACCACGCCGCTGGAACAGCAGCTCGGGCAGATTTCCGGCCTGACGATGATGAGCTCCAACAGCGCGGCGGGGCTTTCGACCATCACGCTGCAGTTCGCGATGGACACCAACCTCGACGTGGCCTCGCAGGACGTGCAATCGGCGCTGCGCACGGCGCGGCTGCCGTCGAGCCTGCCCTATCCGCCGGTCTACAACCGGGTCAATCCGGCCGACGCGCCGATCATCACCCTCGCGCTCACCTCCGACAGCGTGCCGCTGCGCGACGTCAACAACTACGCCGATTCGATCCTGTCGCAGCGCCTCGCGCAGGTGCCGGGGGTGGGCCTGGTTTCCATCGCGGGCAACGTGCGGCCGGCGGTGCGCGTGCAGCTCGATCCGGGCAAGCTGGCCAACCTCGGCCTGACCATGGAAGACGTGCGCTCGGCGCTCACCCAGGCCAACGTCAATGCCGCCAAGGGTTCGTTGAACGGCGCGGTGCAGACCTACGAGATCGGCACCAACGACCAGTTGCAGAGCGCCACCGAATACGCCAACACCATCATCGCGTACAAGAACAACGCGCCGGTGCGGCTTTCCGACGTCGCCACCGTGGTGGACGGCGTCGAGAACGACCAGCTGGCCGCGTGGGCGAACGGCAAGCCGGCGGTGCTGCTGGACATCCGCCGCCAGCCCGGCGCCAACATCATCAAGACGGTCGACCAGATCGAGCAGACCCTGCCCGAATTGCGCGCGGTGCTGCCGGCGGGCGTCCGGCTCTCGGTATTCGCCGACCGCACGGTGACCATCCGTGCTTCGGTGCACGACGTCGAGATGACGCTGCTGATCGCGATCGCGCTGGTGGTCGCGGTGATCTTCGTGTTCCTGCGCCGGCTGTGGGCCACGATCATCCCCGCGGTCGCGGTGCCGCTGTCGCTGATGGGCACCTTCGCGGTGATGGCCTTCGCCGGCTTCTCGCTGGACAACCTGTCGCTGATGGCGCTGACCGTCGCCACCGGCTTCGTGGTGGACGACGCGATCGTGATGATCGAGAACATCGTGCGCTACCTCGAACAGGGCAAGGAAGGCCGCGAGGCCGCCGAGATCGGTTCGCGCGAAATCGGTTTCACGGTGCTGTCGCTGACCGTTTCGCTGATCGCGGTGTTCCTGCCGCTGCTGCTGATGCCGGGCGTCACCGGCCGCCTGTTCCACGAGTTCGCGTGGGTGCTGACCATTGCGGTCGCGATCTCGATGGGCGTGTCGCTGACGCTGACGCCGATGATGTGCGCGTACCTGCTGAAACCGGGTTCGCTGCCGACCGGCGATGAAGAGGCGATGGAACATCGCCGCGGCTTCTACGCGAAGATGGTCGGCTGGTACGAAGCGACCCTGGACTGGGTGCTGGTGCACCGGCGCACCACCATCCTGGTCGCCGCAGCCTCGGTCGCGGTGACCGTGTTGTTGTACGTGGTGATTCCGAAGGACCTTCTGCCCGAGCAGGACACCGGCCTGATCACCGGCGTGGTGCAGGCCGACAACGACATCGCGTTCCCGGCGATGTCGAACAGCATCCAGGCCGTCACCGCCGCGCTGCGCCGCGATCCCGCGGTCGCGGGCGTGGCCGCGTTCATCGGCGCGGGTTCGATCAACCCGACGCTCAACCAGGGCCAGGTCAGCATCGTGCTGAAAACGCGCGGCCAGCGCGGCAGCCTCGACAAGGTCGTCGCCAGCCTGCAGAAGGACGTCGCCGGCATTCCCGGCGTGGAGCTGTTCCTGAAGCCGGTGCAGGACATCACGCTCGACACCACCGTCGCGCCGACCGAATACCAGTACGCGATTTCGGAAGTCGATCCGACCGACCTCGCGAAGAACGCGCAACAGGTGGTGCAGGCGGTAAAACAGCTTCCGGAACTGGCCGACGTGTCCGACAACCTCGCGATGAACGGCCGTGCGATGAAACTCGACATCGACCGCACCGCCGCGAGCCGCCTCGGCGTGCCGGTGCAGACCATCGACGACACGCTGTACGACGCTTACGGCCAGCGCCAGATCTCGACCATCTTCACGCAGCAGAACCAGTACCGCGTGGTGCTGGAAGTGGCGCCACAGTTCCGCAACCGCTCCGACCTGATGAACATGCTGCGAGTGCGCTCCAACGGTTCCAGCGGCGCGCTGACCGGCACCAACGCCACCAGCCTCGGGATGGTCAAGTCGGCCAACTCGTCCACCGCGACAGGCATCGGGCAATCCAACACCGGCATCGTGCTCGGCGGCGGCAGCACGGTGCCGCTGTCCACGCTGGCCAGCGCGACCATCACCGATGCACCGCTGGTGATCGCGCACCAGAACCAGTTGCCTGCTGTGATCATCTCGTTCAACGTCGCGCCCGGCTATTCGCTGTCGCAGGCGGTGGACGCCATCAACCAAGCCACCACTTCGCTGAAGCTGCCGCCGCAGGTGCGCGCGCAGTTCATCGGCAAGGCCGCGGAATTCTCGTCCTCGCTGGGCAACGAAGCCTTGCTGCTGCTGGCCGCGATCGTGGTGATCTACATCGTGCTGGGCGTGCTGTACGAAAGCTACATCCACCCGCTCACGATCCTCTCCACCTTGCCGCCCGCGGGCGTCGGTGCGCTGCTGGCGTTGATGATCTTCGGGATGCCGTTGTCGGTGGACGGCATCGTCGGCATCGTGCTGCTGATCGGCATCGTCAAGAAGAACGCCATCATGATGATCGACTTCGCGATCACCGCGCAGCGGCGCGGCATGAACCCGCACGACGCGATCCGCCGCGCCTGCCTTTTGCGCTTCCGGCCGATCATGATGACGACCTTCGCGGCGCTGTTCGGCGCGCTGCCGCTGGCGCTGGGCAACGGCATCGGCGCTGAGCTCAGGCGTCCGCTGGGCGTGGCGATCGTGGGCGGCCTGCTGCTGTCGCAACTGGTGACGCTGTACACCACGCCGGTGATTTACCTGTACATGGAACGCTTCGGCGACTGGATACGCGAACGCACGGGTCGGCAGCATCCTGCCGAACTGGCGTCCGAGAGTGGCGATTGAGCGAGCCGTGATGAATCGTCTGCCGCCCGAAACCGTTTCGCATTTCCATTTCTCCCTTGGGGGAACGGGCTTCCGAGTGCCATGAACATCTCCTCGCCCTTCGTCAAACGCCCCATCGGCACGTCGCTGCTGGCGGCGGGCGTGCTGGCGATCGGCGTGCTGTGCTATTGCCTGCTCGGCATCAGCGCGTTGCCGGAGGTGTCGTTTCCCGCGATCTGGGTGTCGGCCGCCGAACCCGGCGCCAACGCCACCACCATGTCGGCCACGGTGACCGCACCGCTGGAGCGCCATCTCGGCCAGATCCCCGGCATCGACATGATGCGCTCGCGCAGCTCCGCCGGCAGCGCGTTCGTGATCCTGCTGTTCGACTCCGACGTGGACATCAACGCCGCCGCGCAGCAGGTCGATGCGGCGATCAACGCGGCGGTGCCCGACCTGCCGGCCGGCCTGGCGATGCCGCAGTGGCACAAGGCCAATCCGAACGACGATCCGGTGATCACGCTGGCGCTGACCTCCGACACGCAGCCGATGTCGGCGCTGTTCGACGCCGCCAACACCTTGCTGCAGCCGCGCCTCAGCCAGTTGCCGGGCGTCGCCTCGGTGGACGTGTCGGGCAGCGCGCAACCCGCGGTGCGGGTGGACGTGGATCTGCACAAGCTGACCGCACTGGGACTCTCCACCAACGACATCCGCAACGCGATCACCGCGGCCAATGTCACCTCGCCGCAGGGATTTCTCACCGACGGCAACATCGAAACCGCGATCACCGCGACCGACCAATTGCATTCCGCCCAGGACTTCGCCGATCTCGTGATCGCCACGCACAACGGCATGCCGGTGTACCTGCACGACGTGGCGAACGTGTACGAAGGCGCGGAGGACAAGTTCCAGGCCGCATACTTCAACGGCAAGCGTTCGATCCAGTTGCAGGTGTACAAGCGCCCCGAGGCGAACGTCATCGCGACGGTGGACGATGTGAAGGACGAGCTGCCGGGCTTGCGCAACCTGGTACCGCCGGGCACGCAGATCACGCCCTACTTCGACGAGACCTCGACCATCCGCAATTCGGTCAACGACGTGCAGATCACGCTGCTGATCAGCCTGTCGATGGTGATCCTGACGATGGCGCTGTTCCTGCGCCGGCTCGCACCCACGCTGATCGCTACCGCGGCGGTGCCGATGTCGCTGTGCGGCGCCTTCATCGTGATGTACGCGATGAATTACACGCTGGACAACCTGTCACTGCTGGCACTGGTGATCGCGCTGACCTTCGTGGTGGACGACGCGATCGTGGTGATCGAAAACATCATCCGCCACCTCGACGAAGGCAAGCCGCGCCTGCAGGCGGCGCTGGAAGGCGCGAAGGAAATCGGCTTCACCATCGTCGCCATCACCGCTTCGCTGCTGGCGGTGTTCATGCCCATCCTGTTCGCGCCGTCGTTCATCGGCATGTGGTTCCGCGAATTCACGGTCACCATCATCGCGGCCATCTTCGTGTCGATGCTGGTGTCGCTGACGCTGACGCCGGCGCTGTGCGGCCGCTTCCTGCGCCACCATGATCACGAAAGCGGACCATCCAAACTGTCGCGCGCGCTCGATCGCTTCCACGCCGGCATGCTTTCCATCTACCGGCGCACGCTGGACTGGACGCTGCACAGGCACCCGAAGCTGATGGCGTGGTCGCCGCTGGTGCTGCTGGCGTTCACGATCTACCTGTTCCACGTGCTGCCGGGCACCGATTTCCCGCCGCAAGACACGGGACTGATCTGGGGCCGCGCCAGTGGCGAAGTCACGATGTCGTTCGCCGACCTCGAAGCACGCACCAGCAACCTGGTGACGATGCTGCGCAAGGATCCCGCCGTCGAGTACGTCGGCGCGTCGGTCGGCACCAGCCGGCGCGGACCCAGCGGATGGTTCAGCATCCAGCTGAAACCGTTCGGCAAGGAACGCAAGGACACGACCGACCAGGTGGTCGCGCGGCTGTCGGCCAAGGTCGCGCGCTACCCCGACCTCGATGTGCGTTTCCGCGCGCTGCAGGATCTCGGCGGCGGCGGAGGCGGCACCAGCCAGGGCGGCCAGTACAGCGTGAACCTGCAAAGCAACAGCGCCACCGAGCTTGAGGAATGGCTGCCGAAACTGCAGGCACAGTTGCAGAAGAACCCGATGTTCCGCGACGTGGGCAGCGACCTCGACGAGGGTTCGCTGCTGCAGAACATGGTGGTGGATCGAGCCAAGGCCGCCACCTACGGCGTCTCCATGGCGGCCGTGGACGATGCGCTCTACAACGCGTTCGGGCAGCGCCAGATTTCGACGATCTACTCCGACACCAACCAGTACCAGGTGGTGCTGAGTGCCCTGCCCGCACAAACCGCGTCGCCCGCTGCGCTGGACAGCCTGTTCGTGCGCTCGTCCAGCGGCAAGATGGTGCCGATCAGCGCGATCGCGCACCAGGAATCCAGCACCTCGCCCAGCGAAATCGAGCACATCAACCAGATGACCAGCATGTCGCTGTCGTTCAACCTGGCCCCCGGCGTTTCCATGGGCGAGGCCACCAAGGAGATCAACAAGACCATCGCCGACATGCGCATGCCGGGCGACATCACGCTCGGACTGGGCGATTTCTTCCGCCGCTTCGAGCAACAGATGGCGATGATGCCGCTGCTGCTGGTCGGCGCCATCATCGCCGTGTACCTGGTGCTCGGCATGCTGTACGAAAACCTGGTGCACCCGGTGACGATCCTGTCGACATTGCCGGCCGCCGGCGTCGGCGCCCTGCTGGCGCTGAAGGTCACCGGCCTGCCGCTGTCGATCGTC
This sequence comes from Rhodanobacteraceae bacterium, assembly GCA_035547895.1. Classification (GTDB taxonomy): domain Bacteria; phylum Pseudomonadota; class Gammaproteobacteria; order Xanthomonadales; family Rhodanobacteraceae; genus 66-474. Next base: position 848 of record DASZTT010000208.1, on the reverse strand, counting down.
GCGATCATGGCGCTGGTCCTGCTGATCGGCCTGGTGAAGAAGAACGCGATCATGATGATCGACTTCGCGCTGGTGGCCGAGCGCGAAGGCCGCACGCCGCTGGACGCCGTGCGCGAAGCCTGCCTGGTGCGCTTCCGTCCCATCATGATGACGACGATGGTGGCGATCCTGGCCTCGGTGCCGCTGGTGATCGGCTTCGGCACCGGTGCCGACCTGCGCCGTCCGCTCGGCGTCGCGATGCTGGGCGGCCTGATCTTTTCGCAGACGCTGACCCTGCTTTCGACCCCCGCGATCTACCTGGTCTTCGCGACCTGGGCGCGCCGCCGGCGCGAACGCAAGGCGCAGCGCGCGCTGAAGCGCAAGGCTGCGCTGGGCGAGGCCTGACCGCACGCAGCGCGAAGACGGCGCGGCTTGTTATGCTTGGCGCCGTCTTTGCCACACGTCCATCCATGTCCGTGAAGTCCGAATCGGTCGCCCCGGCGCACGCCCGCATCGCCTTCATCGGCGGCGGCAACATGGCGCGCAGCCTGATCGGCGCGCAATTGGCGCGCGGTCTTCCGCCCGCCGCGATCACGGTCGCCGAGCCGCGCGTGGAAGCGCGCGAAGCACTGGGCCGCGAGTTCGGGGTCCCAACCTTCAACGACAACGCCGCGGCCATCGCCGATGCCGACTGCGTGGTACTGGCGGTGAAGCCGCAAGTGATGCGCGAGGTGTGCACGGCGCTGGCCGCACCCCTGCGTCATGCGAATCCGCTGGTGATTTCCATCGCCGCCGGGGTGCGCATCGCGCAAATCGAAAGCCTGCTTGGCGAGGGACACGCGATCGTGCGTTGCATGCCCAATACGCCT
>DASZTT010000207.1:0-22205 GCA_035547895.1 Rhodanobacteraceae bacterium | reverse complement strand
TTCAACAAGGCGTTCGCGCTGCGCGGCACGATCTCGACCGGATTCCGCGCGCCGACGCTGGGCCAGGAACACTATTTCGAGACTTCATCGACATCGTTCGGCGCAGGCAACAACCTCGGCTTGCCAGAAGGCATCTACCTGCGCGGCATCGTGCCCTCGACCATGCCGCTGGCCGCGCTGCTGGGCGGCGAGCCGCTGAAACCGGAGAAGTCCAGGAACTACACGATCGGCGCGGTATGGACGCCCACCAGCGCCCTCACCGCGACGCTCGACCTCTACCAGGTCACGGTGGACAACCGCATCGCGCTGTCGAGCACGATTCCATTGACCACGCCGGAAGTGCTGGCCTACCTCGCGAGCCACGGCGTCACCGCGCCGGGCTACAGCGGCTTCAACTATTTCACCAACGCGGGCACGGTGCGTTCGCAGGGCATCGACCTGGTCATGAGTTACCGCTCCGAACTCGGCAATGCGGGCAGCCTCATGACCACGCTCAGTGCCGACTACCACAAGAACAAGGTCACGAAGATCGAGCCCAATCCCGCGATCCTCGATTCGCTGGGCGTGAATTTCCAGCGGCTCAACCGCAATGCGATCAAGGGGCTGATGGCCGACGCGGCGCCGCGCAGCAAGCTGATCCTGGACGAGCGCTACGACGTGGGCAACTGGGAAATCGGTGGGACGCTGACCCGCTACGGCTCGGTCACCGACTACAGCTCCACCAGCTACATCTATGACCAGGTGTATTCGCCCGAGTGGACCCTCGACCTCAACGTGAACTATTTCATGGACAAGTGGACCTTCACGCTCGGCGGCGACAACGTGCTCAACAACTATCCCGACAGGACACGCGCGGACGAAAACACCAACGGGGTATTCCCGTACTCGCAGCTTTCGCCGTTCGGATTCAGCGGCGCGTACGTGTACGGCAAGATCGCGTATCGCTGGTAGGCGCATTCGTTGTATGTTGTCGCGCCTGCACGGCCGTGCGGCAGTCGCGATGGAGAGGGCTCGATGAAATCGTTCCGCATGCTGCTTCCGGGCGCCGCGCTCGCGGTGGTGGCGACGGCCTTCGCTGCCAGTGCGCCCGTCGCGGGGTTCCCGCCCGCACTGCAACCCGCCGACCTTGTGCTGCGCGATGCGACCATCGCGACGCTCGATCCGCTGCAGCCGCAGGCGCAGGCGCTCGCGATCCGCAACGCCAGGATCCTTGCGGTCGGCGGCAACGAATCGATTTCGCGCTACATCGGCAAGCAGACGAAAGTGATGGACCTGCACGGCGCGTTCGTGACGCCCGGATTCATCGAGGGCCACGGGCACCTGATGCAGACCGGCGAATCGCTGATGCAGATCAACGTCGGCAAGGCGGCGAACTGGGACGGCGTGGTTGCGATGGTGAAGGCCGCGGTGGCCAAGGCGAAGCCCGGCGAGTGGATCGTCGGCTTCGGCTGGCTGGAAAGCAAGTGGAACCGCGTGCCGCAGCCGAACTTGAACGGCCTGCCGCTGCCGGCGACCTTGAATGCCGTATCGCCGGACAACCCGGTGCTGCTGACCACCGCGAGCTATCACGGCCTTTACGCCAACGCGCTCGCGTTGAAGCAGGCCGGCATCACCGACAAGACGCCCGATCCGGTGGGCGGCACCATCGTGCGCGACGCCCAGGGCCACGCGATCGGGATGTTGAAGGACACCGCCGCCGATCCGGTGTACGCCGCGTACCAGAAATATCTGGCGCATTTGCCGGCCGCGGAACAGGAAGCGCGCCATGAAAAGGAACTGCGGCTCGCGGTGCAGAACGAGATCAGCAAGGGCATCACCGGCTTCGTGGACCAGGGCGAGGACTTTCAAACCATCGACTGGCTGAAAAAGCAGGTCGCGAAGGGCGTCGCGGACGGGAGTTTTCCGCTGCGGCTGTACGTCAACGTCGGTGTGCTGGACGTGGCCAGCCTCGACAGGAACCTCGCCAGGTACAAGACCATCGGCTACGCCGACGATCATTTCACGGTACGCGGCGTGGGCGAGGACGTTTCCGATGGCGCGCTCGGCACACGCAGCGCGTGGTTCCTGAAACCCTACAGTGATGCACCGGACATTACCGGCAAGAATGTCACGCCGATGTCCGACCTCGCGCAGATCGCGCGCATCGCTGCACGCGACGGCTTCCAGGTTTCCATCCATGCGATCGGCGATCGCGCCAACCGCGAAGTGCTGGACCTGTACCAGAAGATCTTCGAGGAAGATCCGGCCGCGCACGCGCTGCGCTTCCGCGTCGAGCACGCGCAGCACCTGGATCCGGCCGACATTCCTCGTTTTGCGCAGATGGGCGTGATTGCGTCGATGCAATCCATCCATACCTGTTCCGACGCGCCGATGGTCGTGCCGCGGATCGGCGAGCAGCGCGCGAAAGAGGGCGCTTACGTGTGGAAGAAGCTGATCGACAGCGGCGCGATCGTGCTGGACGGCACCGACACGCCGGTCGAGGACACCAATCCCATCCCGGTGTTCTATTGCGGCGTCACCCGCGCCTACGACCACGGCACGAAGACGTTCTTCCCGGACCAGGCCAAGACGCCGATGCAGGAACTGAAGTCCTACACCTGGAACAACGCCTACGCGAATTTCGAGGAACACGAACTGGGTTCGCTGACGGCCGGCAAGCTCGCCGACATCGACGTGTTCTCGGGCGACCTGCTGACGATGCCGGCCGACGACATCCTGCGCACACGCGTGCTTTACACCATCATTGGCGGCAAGGTCGTCTACACGCGTCCGGGCGCCGGGAAGTGGCGCAAGGGCGAGCTGTTCGACGCGATGCCGGAATTCGACCACGCGGAGTGACGCACGTCCCATGCACGCAATGGTCCTCGGCAGTGGCGTCATCGGCGTAAGCAGCGCGTGGTATCTCGCGCGCGCGGGCTTCGAGGTGACGGTGGTCGATCGCGCGCCCGGTCCGGCGCTGGAAACCAGCTTCGCCAACGCGGGACAGATTTCGCCCGGCTACGCGGCGCCGTGGGCCGCGCCGGGCGTGCCGCTGAAAGCACTGAAGTGGCTGTTCTCCCGCGATGCGCCGCTGGTGATCGAGCCCGGGCTGGACCCGCGCCAATACCTCTGGCTGCTGCAGATGCTGCGCAACTGCACCGCGAAGCGTTACGCGATCAACAAGGCGCGCATGCTGCGGCTGGCGCGCTACAGCACCGAATGCCTCAATGAACTTTCAGACGAGCTCGGCCTCGATTACGAAGCGCGCAAGCTCGGCACGCTGCAACTGTTCCGCACGCAGGCGCAACTGGACAGCGCCGGCAGCGACATCGCCGTGCTCGAGCAACATGGCGTGCCGTACGAACTGCTCGACCGCGCCGGCATCGCGGGCGTCGAACCCGCGCTGGCCGGAGTCGCCGATCAGTTCACCGGTGCGCTGCGATTGCCCGGCGACCAGACCGGCGACTGCGCGCTGTTCACGCGCCTGCTGGCCGAACGCGCGAAGACGGCAGGCGTCGAGTTTCGTTTCGGGTCGACGGTGGAGGCGCTTGAAGCTTCCGGTGACCGGATCCTGCGCGCCCGCATCGACGGCAACATTGTGCGGGCGGACAAGTACATCGTCGCGCTCGGCAGCTACACGCCTCGCCTGCTTGCACCCTTGGGCATCCGGCTACCGGTGTATCCGCTCAAGGGTTATTCGCTGACCGTGCCGATCACCGATCCGGCGATGGCGCCCGTGTCCACCGTGCTCGACGAGACCTACAAGGTGGCGGTGACCCGGTTTGACGCGCGCATCCGCGTCGGTGGCACCGCGGGCGTGTGCGGCTACGATTTGTCCAGGCCCGCGAGGCGAAGGGCGATGCTGGAAAGCGTCGTCGCCGGTCTGTACCCGCATGGCGGCGACTTGCAGCGGGGTGAATTCTGGGCCGGCCTGCGCCCGGCGACGCCGGACGGCACGCCGGTGATCGGCGCCACGCCTTACAAGAATCTCTGGCTCAACACAGGCCACGGCACACTCGGCTGGACCATGGCGTGCGGATCGGGGCGCTATCTCGCGGACTTGATGGCGGGCGCGATGCCGCAGATCAGCGGCGAAGGGCTGGACATTTCGAGGTATCAGCGGCGGCGCGAACCGGCACCGCCCCGTCGCCACGACGCCGCGAGCGGTTTTGCGGTATCGCGCTGACCCGCCGCTTTTCACCGATTGGGGCATGCCCACACGGCTGGAAAAAAGGGGACCGCAAGCGCGGCCCCATTTTTCGAGTTGGTATCGCACCTATTTCGGTGCGGGTCCTTTGACCGCGGTGACGAAACCACCGGGACGCAGGTCCTTCTCGAACACGGCCTGGATTTCCGCAGCGGTCATCGCCATGTACTTCTTCGCGGCGATCGAATCGGCATCCAGCGGCTTGCCTTGCATGGACAAGCTCAGGAAGTTGTTCGCAATCGAATCGAAGCTGGACTGGCCCAGTGCCAGTGAGCGCAGCATCTTGCCTTTCGCCGCATGCAGCTCGGCATCGGTTACAGGCGTGTCCTGCATCTGTTTCACGTCACGGATCACCAGCGTGCGCGCTTCGGCGACCTTGTCCGGATCGCAGCCGTAGTCGATGCTGAAGCGGCCGCGGTGCTTCTGCAGCCTGGCACTGCTGGAAACGCCGTAAACCAATCCAGCCTTGACGCGCAGGTCCTGCATCAAATGCGCGTCGAAGCCGCCGCCGAGGATCTGGCTTCCGAGGTACATGGCGAAGCGGTCTGGACTGTTCTCGTCCATCGGAATGGTTTCAGCCAGCGTCACCGAGTCCTGCACCGCAGACGAGTCCGGCGTGTTGAATTCGCTGGCCTTGTTGTCCGGCACGGCAGGGTAGTGGGTGTCGGGTTTCGGACCGGCCGCCTTCCAGCTTCCGAATGCGGCTTCGGCCACTTTGTGCGCATCAGCGGGAGTGATGTCGCCGACGATGACGATGGTGGTCATGTCGGGGCGGAAGGTCTGCGTGTAGTAATGCTGCACATCGGCCAGGGTCAGGCCGGCCACCGACTTCGGGGTGGCATGACGCAGGTCGGGGTCACCGGCGGGGTACAAGGCGCCGTCCAGATGAAGGGTGTGCAGAAATCCGGGCGACTGGATCAGGCCGGCGAGCGCGCCTTCCTGGTTGTGTTGCATCACCGCGAATGCCTGCGCGGGCATCGCGGGGTGCAATTCGTTGTCGGCCAGCAGCTGCATGCCTTTCTTGAAGTTGGTCGAGGGTACTGCAAGCGAAAAGCTTGAACCCGCGCTTTCATGCGCGCTGATTGCATCCAGCGCGGCTTGGAACTGCAGGCGATTCATGCTGGTGGTGCCGAAATTGAACAGCGAATTCAGAACGTCCGCCACGCCTTCCTGTCCCTTGGGTGCCTGCAGATACTGATTGGTCTGGACCTTGCCGATCACTTCCACCGTCTTGCTGACCGTTTCGGGCTGCACGATTACCTTCAGGCCGTTGGAAAGCGTGAACTCTGACGGGTTGGTGCTGATCCTGGGCAGTTCCAGCTTGGCGAACGCGGCCTGCGCCCAGGTCGGAAGCGTCACGGTGCCGCTGGGGGCGCCACCGAAGCTCTCGGCGCCGCCGAAGCCCTTGCCCGCCGAAGGTTTGCCCGAAGAGGTCGGTGTCAGGATCGCGGTGATTGCGTGCGAAGGATCGAAGATGCGTTTTGCCAGCGCGTTCACCTGTTCGGGCGTGACCGCGGCGATGGCCGCGCGGATGTCGTCGGGCGAGTGGCCGTCACGAAACGCCAGGGCTTCCGACCATGCGTTGGCCAGGCCCGGCACCGAGTTCTTCTTGTATTCAAGGTCAGCAATGGCGTTGTTGCGGGCGGCGGTCACCAGGTCGGCCGGCACGCCTTGCGTGGCCGCCTCGGCAAAGATGGCCTGGAGATTCTTCAGTACCTTCGCGGAGTCGCCGCCGCGTGGGAAACCCGCCAGCGCAAAGGCAATGCCCGCGTGCGGCATGAAACTCCCCGCGAATTGGCCGAACAGCGCCTTGCCGCTCAGGCCCATCTCGAACAACTTGCCGCGCTTGGAGGCCAGCGCATCGGACAGCACCAGCGCAGTCGCGTAATCCTGGTCGCGCAGGCCCGGCAAGCGCCATGCCAGGGCGGCGACGCCGACCGGAAGGTCTGTAGGGAGCGCAATCGTCTGCGCCTGCATCGGCTTGAAGTCAAACGACGGACGCGCCGGCAGCGTCTTGCGCGGGATGTCCCCGAACAGTTGTTTGACTTGCTGCAACGTGGCACCCGGATCGACATCGCCCGTTATCACCAGAATTGCGTTGTTGGGCGCGTACCACGTGTCATGGAATTTCCTGAGGTCCGTCGCCGTGGTCTTGTCGAACGACGGACGGGTTCCCAGACCGGTATGGGCATAGGGTGTGCCCGCGAACATCTGTCCGCGCAACTGGGTGATGAACTTGTAGATCGGGCTGGAATTGTCGCGGGAAACCTCCTGCTCTATCGCGCCCCTTTCCTTGTTCCAGTCGGCCGCGCCCATGTCCACGCCACGCATACGCGTCGCGGCCACGTGCAACGCCACGCCCAAATCCTGTGTCGGCACAGTGAAGAAATACTGCGTGACGCCCTCGGTGGTGTCCGCGTTGAAGCTGTCACCCATGTCCGAGGCGATCGCCAGCAACTGGTCCTTGCTCAAGCCCGGGCTGCCGCGGAACATCATGTGCTCGACCGCGTGCGCGGTGCCGGGAAAACCTACGGGCACTTCGTCCGAACCCGCCAGGTAATTCATCTCCGTGGTGACCACCGGAGCCAGCGTGTCACGCACGATCACCACCCGCAGCCCGTTGTCCAGCGTCGCGCGCGTTACGTTGGCATCGTTCGTCGCAGCGAACGCACCGCCAGTAACCAATGTCAGTGAAATAGCGCCGACCAATCTCAGCATTTGTTTCCTCATCTTCAATTCCTCTGTCTGGGCTATAAAGGTGAACAGCAATACTCGTGGTAATGACGTACAAATCGATGCTGCAGATCAGTAGCAAAGGCTTCAATATTTCACAGTAAGGGGAATTACACACTCGCTAAAGAAGCCATGGTTGTCCTTTGGTTGGGCTTCATGCGGCGCTGCGGGGCACGTAGCGCACTTGGTCATATATTTTTGATAAACATTTTGAGCATGTAATAGGGTCCGAACATGCGCGTACTTGAGTTGTCTATCCGCATGAATTTTATGTTCTGCGAATCAAACCTTAGAAGGCGGTGCATGGAAGGGATGAACTCACCTCCGTTTGCGCCTAACGTGTAGCCTTTTTCCTCTATCCATTTTTTGGCATATGGAACGGTGCCATTTTTGATACTCACTGACGCTTTCGTCGTTGCCCGCCAATGCAGGGAAATGCCAACGACGGCACCCACAAGCATCCCTTGGATAGCTCCTCGGTCATTTATAAAGTGTCCGATTGCGGCAGCGATCAAGATCAGCGCCAGATCAAATATTATTTTCCATGTGTCGCTCAGCTGCTCTTTCAGGCTGCAACGTTTGACCAACATTGAAACTACCTCCGGCCACTCAAAGAAGGTGGCGGCCAGACAGTCCTGGCCGCCAAGAGCACAGCGCCGTTTAAAGCGCTTTCTCGACCTCCGAACCAACCCAGAGGCCTATTGCAGCACCGATTATGGCGCCAGCAGCTCCGCCTACCGGGCCGCCCATGCTTAAGCCAAGGAGTCCACCTTCTTCAGCGCCTGACTCCCACCCAATTGCGGCGCCAGCTGCTGCGCCGGCATCGCCTAGGACCCCGGCTCCAAGCACTTTCTGTACATCCCGGACAGTCAAAGTGTGCATCTTGAATCTCCTATGTGTCATTCCAAGAATGTGTTGCCGCCTCGGATTCGGCTATCCCGCCACCTCCACTTCGTGTGGATGGGATGGCGGAATGGGTTGCACCGCGCCATTGGCGACCAACAGCGCACGCGTTGCGCGTTAGCGATGGTTTCGAGGCGATGGGCGATCACGATGCGCGTGATCCGGATGCGGTTGACGGCGGCGTTGACCTGTCGCTCGCGTTCGATGTCGAGATGGCTGGTAGCCTCGTCCAGCACCAGCAGCGCGGGCGCGAGCATGACGGAGCCGGGCAGCGCTGGCCTGTGACGGTTTCGCGGCGGGCGTATTGGCCGAAGATCAGCAATGCAATGATGGCGGCGGCCAGCACCAGTGCCAGCAGCGCCCACCCTTTGAACGACAGCGGTGTCGCAAGGTTGATCGCTCCAAGCCATTGCCCGCGCTGTGCCTGCGTCACTTCACGACGAAACAGACCTTCCCGGGTCATTCCTCGCGCCCCTGTTCGAATGTGCGTGTCTTACTAAGTAGTACGTAAAAACAGCGCCAACCCGGTCATGCCTGAGCCGAGCGAGGTCGTGCTTCAGGGTTTTGGGGCATAGACGCGAGCACGCTTACGTAGCCCTTTGATTCGGAAAGCAAATTACATACGAGGAGCGTGGATAGGTATCGCTGGCTCCCGCGTTGGCGAAATCATTTCTCGGTCGCGCCACGCTCAATCTTGCCGACGAGGTGTAGAGGATCTTCATGTCTTCGGCATCCAAACAAAGCCGAGTTGCAAGCACGGCGCGAGGCGTTCGCGGTCGAACTGCGTCAGCGCGGTGTCGTGGCCGAAGCGACACCGAGGCGGATGCGGGGCGTGAGTTCGCAAAGGTCAGCGGCAAGTCATCCGGCACACGGACGCGCGACAAGCAACGCGCGTGGCACGCTGGAACCTGATACATGGCGGTCAAAACGGCATCCGTGGGTGGCAATGGTGCCAAGGAATCGTGGGCGCAGGCGGCGAGGGTGCGACAGCGGAAAATGCGGCGTGCCTAGAACTGTCTCGCCGCAGCATTCGAGCAAGCGGGACAGCCGAAGCTGGCGCAGGAGATCAAGTAGGTCGTGGGCACCATGCTGCCGGAGTTGACCGAGCACGAACAGGTTCTTGTTCAAGCAAGAGTGCTACCCGCAAAGTGCGGGAGCACCCTCAGCGATCAATCTGACCGATCCGATGCTGGCGCCGGCCTCTGCGCCTTCGGCGGCGTCAGCAGCGCTGGCAGCACCTGCCGCTATGGTCGTGCCAACAGCCCGGGCGGCTCCGATACCTGCTGTGGTTCCCGCACCTTAGCCGAGGCGCTGACCAGATTAAGTGAATCCAATCCAGGCTCTGTCGTGCATTCACTCGCGATGCGTGATCTGCTAGAAAATGAATCTGCTCCCCTTATTCGTGCGTATACTGCTTGACGAGTTTTGCCGGCTTTTCCCAAACAAAAATGTGCGCTGAGTTCGGATCAAGAAGCACGGGCGATGCCACGTCGCAAACGGAAATCGACGAGATCATTTCTGCCTCCTTCAAGCTCGCTGCGACACTCTCTGCCACATCTTTGTGGACACCTGCTAAGAGCGTCGTCGTTTTATGGTTTTGAATGTGAACATACATATCGTTGGCCTTTTTTAGCGGCAACCTTCCGATTGTACGCAATGCCCGTACAACCTTGGCTTTGTCTGATGGAAAGCTTGTGACATCTACCAGATAAAGAGTCATGTTTGCGTCCTCTGTAGCTGCCGAAAAGTTATGGCGCGGCGTTCCGGAGCCACCGCACCATAACCATAGATGTCAAAGCCTATATCGAGGCCCCGTTGCCGATAACTGCGCCGCCCGCCGCAGCGCCGGCGACTCCGACGCCAGCAACAGTGAGTTCACCCACCGTCGCCGCCCCGGCAAAGCCAACGGGAATCGAAGCCTGTCCTGCAGTTGCGACAACCGCTACTGCCAATCCGACGATCGTCACACCCGCTCCTATTTCACCCCAGTTCACACCATCGCCAACCGCACTCATCTCCGCATTCGCAATGGCACTTCGTCGGAACCCGCCAGGTAATTCATCTCGGTGCTCACCACCGGCGCCAGCGTGTCGCCACGACTACTATTCGCAGGCCGTTGTCGAGCTTTGCTTGAGTGACCTTCGCGTCATTTGAACTTGTCGCGGCCAGCATGCCGCTCGCTACCAGTGCCGGGGAAATTGCGCAGGTCAATCCGAGTAGCTTTTTTTATCTTCAAATTCCTTTTTTGATGGCACTATTTTTGAAGAACTTAGCTCCGAGTGTGCTGCTTGCGTCGATAATACTCAGCTGTTATGGCAAATAGATATCCTATAATAAATAATGCCACGCAAATAATTGATTCTGATCCTAGTTCTATAATATTATTTTCCAGACTAATAACTCTGATCAATGCCATAATTACGACTGCTATTAACAAATAAACAAAATACGTTCTGTACTCTTTTGTTCCTTGCGAAATAAGAGGTCCGGAAAGTGCGCCCACGGCACTCATATATGCAATCCAGATGACAATAACATTGTCACCAGTCATGTCTATGCCTTGCCCAAAAAAAGCTTCAATGCCCATAAAGGCAAGCCAGCCAATTGAGAATAATGTGGCGACGAGAAGTCTGTCGAACATCTTTGCTGTTAACATAAAACTCTCCAAAACGTGCGCACGCAAATGCGTGCGCACGATAGACCTTCAGAGATCCAAAGCGTGTGCAATGGCGGTTCCAATGGCCCAGCCTACGCCTGCAGCGAACCCGACGGCTGCGCCAGCTGCACCGCCGAGCTCGGCACCTTCTGCCGTACCCTCGGCAATGGCACCTAGGGCGGCGCCAGCGCCGGTTCCAACTGCGGTTGCGTCACCGATCGAACCACCGCTTACCAATGAAACATGTTGTGCACTGAGAGTGCGCATATCTGTCGTCTCCATGTAATGGTCTTGATATCTAAGCCCCAAGACGCCGGCTACCCCGCCACCTCAACTTCGCGTGGATGTGATGACGGAATGGGTTGCACCGCGCCGTTGGCGATCAGCAGTCCGCGCTGAGCGCTGGCGATAGATTCGGGGCGGTGCGCGATCACGATACGGGTGATCGCAAGTCGCTTGACGGCCGCGTTGACTTGTCGCTCGCGATCGATGTCGAGGTGGCTCGTGGCTTCGTCCAATACCAGTAGTTTGGGTTTGCGGTAGAGCGCTCGCGCAAGCAGGATGCGCTGCTTTTGGCCACCGGAAAAAGCAGAGCCCATATCGCCGACCAGGCTTTGATAGCCCATCGGAATGGCCGCAATGTCGTCGTGTATGGCGGCGAGCCGTGCGGCGGCTTCGATGCGCAGCGGGCTCGACTCGGGATCGAAACAGGCGATGTTGTCGGCAATGGAACCGGCGAACAGCTGGTCGTCCTGCATCACTGCGCCGACCTGGCTGCGATAGCGGCCCAGGCCCAGCCTGCGGATGTCGATGCCGCCGTACAGCACTTCGCCTTCCTGCGGCTCCAGCAAGCCCAGGATGGTCTTGGCCAGCGTGGTCTTGCCGCAGCCAGAAGGTCCGACCAATGCCACCGATTCGCCGGCAAGAATCGTGAGCGAGCAGTTCTTGAGAATCCATGGCTCGCCATCGGCGTAACGGAAGCTGATGTTGCGCACCTCGATTTCGGCTTCCGGCAATGGCGCATCCCATGCGGACTCGACGTGTCGCTCGGGTGCGGTGAGGGCGATGTCGGCCACGCGTTCGGCGTGCAGGCCCAGCATCCGGAACTGGATGCTTTTGTCGACCAGGCTCGCCGCCCGGGTGACGAATTGGTCGGCATAGGCCGCGAAGGCCACCAGCATGCCGGCGGTCAAGGTACCGTTGAGCACGAGCACCGCGGCCAGCCAGACCAGAGCCACCTTTTCGATGCCGAAGATCAATTGATTGCCGCTCTGGAACGCGATGTTGAGCCGCTGCATCGCGACGTTGCGGTTGATGGTTTCCACCACCGCATTGGCGTAGCGCGCGGTGCGCGGTTGCTGTTGATTGAAGAGTTTGAGGGGTTGCACACCGCGGATGGCTTCCAGCAGTTCTGTCTGCTGGCGGGCCTGATAGACGATCTGGTCTTCCTGCGCGCGCCGCAGCGGCTGGTAGGTGAACCAGCGCAGGATGGCGTACAGCGCGAAGGCGGCCAGCACGATCAAGGTCAGCTTGATGCTGTAGAGGCCCAGCACCACCAGCGTCAGGCTGGCCATGATGCCGTCGAGGATCGCAGCCACGAAGCTGGTAGTCAGCGTCTGCTGGATGGTGTTCATCGAACCGAAGCGGGACACCACGTCGCCCACGTGACGTTTTTCGTACCAGGCCAGCGGCAGCTTCAGCAGGTGCGCGAATACGTTGGTGATCCACTGCACGTTCAGCATCGCGCCCAGCCAGGTAATGGTCCATGCGCGCACTGCCGAGATCACCGCCGTGAACAGTGCCACCAGCAGGAAGCCGATGCCGAGCAGTGTGAGCAGGTTCTTGTCGGCCGACACCAAGACCTGATCCAGAATCCATTGCAGGTAGAACGGTCCAGTCAGCGCGAATACTTCCAGCGCGAGTGCCAGCACGAATATCTGGATGAGTGCACCGGGCAGGCCCTTGACCTTGCCGGTGAGCGCGCGCAGCGAGATCGACTCGCGCGCCTTGACCGGCTTGAAGTCAACTCGCGGCGAAAGTTCGAGCGCCACGCCGGTGAAGTGCTTGGAAATCTCGGCGTTCGAGAGTTTCAGCACGCCGCGCGCGGGATCGTGAATCACGGCGCCACGCTTCGTGGCCTGCTTCAGCACCACGAAATGGTTCAGGTCCCAATGCAGGATGCACGGTGTTTTCAGTTCCGGCAGCTCTTCCAGCTCCAGCCGCAACGGCCGCGTCTCGAAGCCGAGCTTCGCAGCCACCTCCATCACCCGCGCGAGATTCGCGCCTTTGAGTGATGTGGAGTGGCGGCGTCGAAGCGAGGGCAGGTCCACGTCGTGGCCGTGATAGCGCGCGATCATCGTCAGCGAGGCCAGTCCGCATTCGGTGGCTTCGGTCTGCAGGATCACCGGCAGCTTGTGCCGCCAGCCCCATTGCAGACCGGACAGATAACCGTCGCCGCGGACTGCGTGATCGCTCATCCGCGATGCACTCCATCTTCGTTCGCCGCCAATTGTTTGCGCAAGCCGTACAAAGGCTCGAACACCCACTGCCAAAGATTGCGGCGGTCCAGCAGGATGTCGGCGTCGAGTGCCATGCCGGGTTTCAGCGCTTCGGCCCTGCCATAGGCATCGATGGTCTGGTGATCGAGCTTGACCAGTACGCGGTACAGCGGCGTCGCTACGTTCTGGCCCAGCAGACTCGCGGCTTCAGCTGGGCTGAGCGCACTGCGCGATACTTGCGCGACTTCGCCGTATTGCTGGCCGAACTTCTGGTATGGGTACGCCTGGTAGCGCAGCACTACGCGATTGCCGGTCGAGACGAAGCCGATCGCATTGCTGGGCACCAGCAGTTGTGCATCGAGTTGCGAGCCCGCCGGCAGGATGGAAAGTATCGGCTGGCCGCTGGTGACGTTCTGACCCGGCTTGACCAGCAGGGTCGAGACGATGCCGGCGCGCGGTGCACGCAACAGCGTTCCACCTTGTGCGGAATTCTGTGCCAGCTGCGCGTCCAATTGCGCGAGCTGGCCGCGCAGCTGATTGGCCTTGGCGGCGGTGTCGAGTGGGAGTTGTGCCAGCTGCGCCTGCAGGCTGCTTCGTTGCTGCTCGGCGTCAAGACGTTGCCGCTCCAGCGTCTTGACCTGCGCCTGATCGTTCAATGCCGCCGATTGGTAGGCGTTGAACTGGGCGATCGAGATGATGCCCTTTTGCACGACGGGCTGGATCTTTTGCAAGAAAGCCGCGGACGTGATCGCCTGCTTGCGCGCCAGTGACAGCTGGCCGTCGATCTGACCCATCTCTGCCGCGAGCATGCCGATGCGCGCCTGCAGGTCTTTCGCCTGGGCAGTCGATTGCGGCTGCAGGCCGGCCAGCGAAGCGCGCACCTGTGCTTGCTGCGCGTGCAGTTGGGCTCCAATCTGCGCGTAGGTGTTGCCCGTGGCGCTGACCAGGTTGGCGGAGACTTGCACCAACGGCTGCTCGGCACGGACTTGTTCGCCCTCATGCACCAGCGTGCGTGTCACGGTGCCGGTGGTCTGGGCGCTCAGCGTGAGTATGCCAGCGCCGGGCAGCAGTTGGCCCGTGACGGTTTCGCGACGGGTGTATTGGCCGAAGATCAGTAATGCAATGATGGCGGCGGCCAGCGCCAGGGCCAGCAGTGTCCACCATTTGAACGACAGCGGCGTTGCGAGATTGATGGCCCCAAGCCATTATCCGCGCTGTGCCTGCAGCACTTCGTTACGAAACAGACCCTCCCAAGTCATTCCTCGCGCCCCTGCTCGAATGTGCGTGTCCTACCAAGTAGTACGTAAAAACAGCGCAAATCCGGTCATGGTCGGAGTCGAGCGGGTCGTGCTTAGGGGATTGCGCGCACGCGCGAACGCATCCGTACGCGCTTGACGGGATGCTCTTCCTGGCCCCTTGATTCGGAATGAAATACGTACGGAGAGCACGAAGGCAGCGCTCTCTCCGCGTGATCATCTTTCGGTCGCGCCGCGCTCGATCTTGCCGACCAGGTTGTAGAGAATGCGCGAGTCCTCGGCGTCCAAGGTGTCGCCGCCGATACCGCGGAAGTGGTTGTGAAACGCGCGCACCGCGCCTTTCGGATCGTCCAGCGAATAACCGATGACCGACAACGCCGTCCATGGATTGAAACCCGGCGGCGGCGTGAGGCGTTCGAAACCTGGATCGGGCCACAGGCCGAAACCGTGCGCGGCCAGCGTCGCCCACGGAAACAGCGGACCCGGGTCGTCCTTGCGCGAGGGCGCCATGTCCTCGTGGCCGATGATCTGCGCGCGCGGGATGTGCCAGCGCGTGGTGAGGTCGGTGAGCAGACGCATCAGGCTGTCGATCTGCGCGGGCGGGAAGGGTACGTGCCCGTTGTTGTCGATCTCGATGCCGATGGAGGCCGAGTTCACGTCGGTGATGGTGCCCCAGCGCCCGCCGCCCGCGTGCCATGCGCGATCGACATCGCTCACCAGCTGGTAGACGTGGCCATCGCGTCCGATCAGGTAGTTCGCGCTGACCGGACCTCCGCTGTTGGCCGTGCGCAGCGTGTCCAGCGCCTGCTGCACGGAATCCTCGTTGGTGAAATGCAGCACGATCAACTGCGGCTTGCGGATGTCGTAGTTCTTCGATGGCACCCACGTCGCGAGGGGATTGCGCGGCGGCAGCGGCGCGCAGGCTCCGACCGCGATCAAGATCGCAGCCGCCGAAATCCACCGCGCGATGCGTAATGCCCTGCGCATTCGGGCGTTCATTCCGTCAGCACCCCGGCATCGCGCAAGCGTGCGCGCAACCGGTCCAGCTTGTCGCCATAGCGTGCGCTGCGGGCGGTGTCGCGCCGGATCGGTTGCCGCACCTGCGCCGCACTGGGCAGGCTCTGCACGGTGCGCGCGGTCTTGTGGAAATCGATGCACGCGGGATCGAAGGGCAGGCCACAGAACTCCAGCATGCGCCGGACCTCGGCTTCCGGGTTCGCCACCAGTGATTCATATTGCAGATCCATCACGCGGTCCGGATATTTTCCCAGCCAGAAGCGCGTGAGCCGCAGGAAGTCGATGCAGTAGTCGGCCAGCTCATCCATGCTGCAGGCGAAACCGCTGTTTTCGCTGAAGCATTGGCGGAAGCAGCCGAGGCAGGTTTCCACCGGGTCGCGCCGGACGACCACCGCGCGCGCGGCCGGCATCATCGCGAGCGCCGCGCCGACTAGGTACCAGGTGACCAGGCTCTTGTCGGCGAAGCGCGGCTTGCTCATCCGCCAGCGTGCGGTGCGCGCGAGATAGTCGCGGCCGAGGCGCTGCCAATCCCCGGCATTCGCATCCGGCACCCACAGCGGGAACGCCGATTGCCGGCGCGCAGTTTCCTCGTCAATGACGTGCGTCATGTCCTTGATTTCGTTCGCGCCCTCGACCTCCGGATGAGACGCGAGAATCTGCTCCACCAGGGTCGAGCCGGAACGCGGGATGCTGACGATCAGGATCGCCTCGTGGCCGAGACCCGGATCGAGCGGCGCGGGCATGTCGTTTTCGAACACGCGCAGGATCGCATCGACGCGCCTGCGCTCGCCCGCCGCGTCCCACTTCACCCGCTGGCGGCGCGAGGCATTGGCGCGCGCGAACACGTCGTACGCCTGCGCGTGCTCGCCCTGGTTTTCCAGCGCCTTGGCATAGCTGAAGGCCAGCAGCTCGTAATCGCGTCCTGCCAGGCCGGGGCGGGCCAGTGCGTGCTGCATGCGTGCCGCGTCGGCGGCATCGAAGCGCACCGTGTTGAGGTTCGACAAGCCGAACCAGCCCTCGGCATTGCCGGGGTCGCGGCGTACCACTTCGCGGTAGCCCGCGATCGCCGCATTGATCTGTCCGAGGCTGGCTTGCACACGCGCCAGCGACAGGCGTGCCGGGATGTGTTCGGGGTTGAGTTGTACCGCGCGCCGCAGCGCCTCGATCGAATCGTGTGATTGTGCGTGGCGGCCCAGCGCTTCACCGAAGTTGAACCAGGCCGATGCGGAATCGGGCGCCAACTTGCAGGCTTGGCGGAAGTGCCCGAGCGCCTGCTCGGGCTGGTTCTGTTCGAACAGCGCGATGCCGAGCCCGACGTGCAATTCGTCATCCTCCGGAAAGATCGCAAGCAGCTTCCGGAAACAGTCGATGGCCTTGGCGTGGTGGCCGCGGCGCTGCGCCACCATGCCCAGCATGCGGAGGGCGTCCATGCAGTCAGGCGCCAGCGCGAGCACGCTGGTGAGCGATCCCTCGGCGGCCTCGAATTGCCGTTGCTCCCATTCCCGGCGTGCCCGTGCCAGCAGGCGCGTGGCCACGGACGAGAGCGGCCGCTGCGAAGGATCTTGCACGGATTGCGACATCGAAAGCGCGTTCACTTCATTGGCAGAGGATCAATACTAAAGCCGCGTCTGCGGAGGGTGGGCAAAAAAACGCCGGGCTCGCGCCCGGCGGGGGAGAGTGAGTGGGGAGCACTCAAAAGTCGTACGACACCTGGAACCTGACGCTGCGCGGCGGCAGGGTGTCCTGAACTCGTCCGTAGTCGGGGTTCGGGCTCGATGTGGTCCCGAAAAGATCGTTGTAGAAAACGGTCGTCTGTTCGTTGAAGACATTGAACACGGCAAGGTTGAAATCGAGCTTGTGGTCAGCCCACTTGGGTTTGTAGTCCACGTTGAGGCTCAACTGATGGGTCCACGGCAAGCGGCCGAGTGAACCTGGCGGTACCGGCTGGCCGCCGCACCAGTAGTAGGTGCCGGAACCTGCTTCCTGGTCGGGCCCGTAGTGCCCGCGGCACAGGCGCGGCGTACCGGAAGCGATGTACAGGTTGCCGCCGACCGTCCAGTCCGAATTGATCGCGTAGGCACCGTAAACCTTGAGAGTGTTTCTGCGGTCATTGGGCAGGAAACCATACGAGTTTTCCATGCGCAACGGGAAGTCCCACGCGGTGGTGATCGATTCATAAGAACCGCTTTGCTGGGAATAGGTACTTACCGGTCCTTCTGTATTGCCGATGGTCTGCGACCATACATAATCGATCTTGGCGAACCATTTGCCGTCCCACTCGTGCGACAGGGACAGGTCCACTGCGTAGTACTTGCGCGTGGGACCGCGGGGGAACTGCTGGTCCGCGGCCGTGAGGGTTACCGGAACCAGACCGCCGTCCGGCGACTTCATCAGAATATGGTTGGTCGTACCGGGATTGACCAGCACGAGGCTCTGCGCCCATTGGTCGCAAGTTGCGGGCGTCATCCAGTCGTAGCCCTGCGCCAGCCCCGCCGCACATTCGTTCTGGATGGCGTCGAAATCGTCGATGATGCGGCTCATCTTCTGATAGGTGCCGGTGGCGCCGAACACCCAGCTCGTGCCCAGCATGTTGAATTGCTGCTGCATGCCCAGGACGAAATTGTCGGAAAACTCCGCCTGAATGTCCTGGGCGGCAGAAATACGCGGGTCCTTGGCCTGCCCGTATTCGCTGTCGATCGACACGCCATGCGGTGGCGCGGGGTTTTGCGGTATGGCCGTCAATCCGGTCGGTTCGCCGGTCGCCGGATCGATACCCGTATAGGTGTAGTACACCCCCGCGTTCGTCACCGGGGCCGCAATGGACAACGCCACTTGGGTCGGCAGCGCAAGGTAGTAGCGGCCTGCGTTGCCGAACACTTTGAGGGTGGAATCCCCGTGCACGTCCCAACTGAAGCCAAGGCGCGGCGCCCACTGCGGCTTGGTCAAGCGGATATAAGGCACACCCGATGCGTCGTAATTGGTGAACTGGTCATTGCGAATGCCCAGGTTCAACAGCAGGTTCGGAGTCACCTGCCAGTTGTCCATGAGGTACTGGGCACGTTGCGCGACGCGCACCGAAGCAGTACTGATGTCCGTGTGCTGTTGCACGTAATAACAGGTAGCGGGATCGCCGTTGGCGGGAGCGGGGCCGCACTGTGTCGAGGGGCCGACATAGGGTGGTGCATTGGGATCACTGTTCATGATCGGACTGCCGGCGTCGGCTGTTCCATAGATCCACTGATAACCCGGTCCGGGGTTGACCGAACCATCGAGCAGATCCGAGGAGTTGATGTTGTCGATGCCGATCTGGAGGTCGTGCTTGCCGAGCTTGTAGTCGAGGCTCAAGCGATAGTTCGTCACTGATTCGCTGTGCCCGGGAAACGCAATCGACGAGGTGGGTTGCGGATTACCGTAGCCACCCGGCGGCACGAACGCCGGATCTTGCGCGGAAGTGTTCGCTACGTACGGAAGCGACGAGGTAAAGGGCAGCTGCGTGTAGTACTCGCCACGCATTTTGCCCAGCATTGCATTCACGGTCAGGTTGTCGGTGAGGTAGGACGTGTAATTGGCCGTCCACATCCTGAAGGCCGTCTTGTTGATCTGGTCCTTGCCCTGAAAAGCGCCGGGTTGCAAAGTGTCGTAATTGAAGTCGTACAGGTCGCCCCACGTCTTGTGCTCGTTTTGCAAGCCGGTAAGGGTCAGGATGTTGTTGTCGTTGATGTTCCAGTCCAGCTTGGCGTAAAGCTTCGGATCATGAACCGTGAAGTTTTCTCTTTGAGAGCCTCCGCCGAATTCGTCGGTCGTCTTGTAGTAGCTGTTGTCCTGCTCGGCACCTACGAAGAAGAACAACTTGTCCTTGACGATCGGCCCGCTGACGTAGGCATCGTAGATCGTTTCACTGCTGCTGTTGTCCTTGCGATAGACGGCAATATCGCCAGGCAGATAGCCCGCATCCTCAACCGGATCATTTTCCAGCGGGTTGTTGAAGTAGTAGTTGATCGGATCCGAACGCAGCTTGGCCGGTTGCCACGAAGCTCGCGCGCCGAAATGCCACTCGTTGGAACCGCTCTTGCCGATCTGGTTGATCACGCCGCCAATGGATCGGCCATAGCGTGCGTCGTAACCGCTGATGAAGGTTTGCTGCTGCTCGATCGCGCCATAAGGCAATGTGATGCCACCCTGGCTGTTCAGCGCTTCGGTGGTGTTCATGCCGTCGACGTAGTACGCGTTCTCTGCGGTAGAAGCCCCACCAAATACGTTGGTCGGCGTGCCGAGCGGACCGCTGGCCAGTTCAGGGCTACCCATTCCGACACCTGGCGCCAGCATTGCGATGTCTTCGGCCGTGCGCGCAAGAGGCAGTTGCTGCAATTGCTTCGACGTGATCGTGGTGACCTGATTGGTCGTGGATACGTCGATCGCGGGAATCTTGTTGGCGGTGACATTGACGGCGCCAAGAGTCTGTACCCCATTTGCTGCGCCTGCGAAATCCACCGCCACCGCGCCGGCTGCCACCGGGCTGACGCCGCTGCGGCTCTGCACGACCTTGCCGTCCTGCAGCAGCGACACCGTGTAGGTGCCGACGGGCAGGGTGATCGAGTATTTGCCGGATGGGCCCACCGTGATGGTGCGGTTGAAACCCGCGCCGCCGACGATCTGGATGGTCTCGCCCGGTGCCACAGGAACCGTGCCGTAGATGGTGCCGTTGACCGCCTGGCCCCAGGCTGCCGCCGTGATGCCGAGTGCAGCCGAACCGATCGCGATGGCGAGCGCCTTGCGCCGGAAAATGTTGTTGCGGCGCGACATGCGCTGAGACTTGCTCTTCATGTTACCCACTCCACATTGGTGAGACACCGGTGTGCCTTGCCGTGGTGCGGCCACTGACGTTGCGCCATCGCAAGTGCGCGAGGTGCGAACGCGGGGCCCCTCCAGACGCCAGCTTTTCGCATGAATTGAAGTTTTGCGACCGTTGCGGACAAGCCGCATCCGGCGTGCCGTCGAGCATACTCATGGGCCTGCAGGCATCACCAATGAAAAGACAGGCACCCGGCATAGCTGTGGGTTATGGTCTTGCGGCCGGCGCGTGGCGATGAACGTACGCAAGACGCGCCGTCCGCCGCGTTTCCGTGTCGGGAGTTTGCGAAGGCGGCTGCCGCGGAACGCTTCAACAGCGCGGCGATGAACCTGTACGATCGGCGGCCATGAGCGAATCTCCAGCAAGCGTGCGGCGCGAACTGCCGCGCAAACTCGGTCTCGCCACCGGCATGGCCGTGGTAGTGGGCGTCATCATCGGCAGCGGCATCTTCCGGGTGCCATCGGGCATCGCCGCGGATACCGGCAACCTCACCGGCATCGCGCTGGTATGGGTACTCGGCGGCATCGTGGCGCTGTTCGGCGCCTTGTCGATCGCGGAACTCGCGGCGATGTATCCCGCGGCGGGCGGTCCATACGTCTATTTGCGCGAGGCCTACGGTCGTCCGCTGGCATTCCTGTTCGGCTGGATGTTCCTGTTGACCCAGCCGATCTCGTGGGCGGCGCAGGCATTGATGTTTTCCGAATACCTGGGCTTCTTCCTGCCGATCCCCGAGTTCACCCAGCACCTGATTGCGGCCGCGCTCATCGTGCTGGTCGCCGCCGCCAACTACCGTTCGGTGAAATTGGGCGCGTACATCCAGAACCTTTCGACCGCCGCCAAGGTACTGGCGATCGTCGGCTTGTCGGCAATGATCTTTTTCCTCGCCCCGGGTGGCGAGCACAATCCGCTCAACGCAGAGCCCATGGGGGTGGCGAACTGGTCGGGGATCGGCATCGGCCTGATCGCGGCACTGTGGGCTTACGACGGTTGGGAGAACCTGACCACGCTGTCGGGCGAAGTGAAGAACCCGGGCCGCAACCTGCCGATGGCGCTGATCGGCGGCGTCATCCTGGTGATGGTGGTTTACCTGCTCATCAATGTCGCCTACCTGCGCGTCCTGCCGTTGCCGGAACTGGCGGCCTCGAAGTCGGTAGCCACCGATGCCGCCACCGCGGTGCTGGGCCGCGTCGGGGCCTCGCTCGTGGGCGCGCTGGTGATGTTGTCGGTATTCGGCACCTTGAACGGCAGCATCCTCTCGACCCCGCGGGTGTTTTTCGCGATGGCCGAGGATGGCCTGTTCTTCCGCACCGTCGGCAAGATCCATCCGAAATACGAAACGCCTTACATCGCGATTGCGTTCATCGTGGTGATCGCGGTGGTGTACGTGCTGTTGCGCGATTTCATGCAGCTTGCCGAAGCCTACGTGCTGGGCATCTGGCCGTTCCTTGCCTTGTGCGTGATCGGCCTGTTCATCCTGCGCAGGACGAGACGGGAAGTTCCGCGTCCGTATCGGACGGTCGGCTATCCGGTAATTCCCGCGTTGTTCGTGCTGGCGACGCTGGTGGTGGTCGCCGATGCGCTGTATGCGCAGTTCTGGTCCACCATCGCCAGCATCCTGATCACGCTGGTCGGCTTGCCGCTGTACTACTTGTGGATGTGGCGCAGAAGGCGCATCCAGGCGGCGTGACGCCGCGCGCGGCGCAAATCATTCGGAGGGAACATGCAACGGTTGTCATTGTTTTCGTGCGCGTTGACGCTTGTCGCATCCATGTCCTGCTTCGCCGCGGAAGCGCCCGGTCCGGTCGCGTTGACGGTGAGCCTGCCCGATCCCGGCCAGAAGATCCTGTACGTGCACGAAGTGATGCCGGTCGAACCCGGCGCGCTGACGCTGTATTACCCGAAGTGGATTCCCGGCGATCATTCGCCGGACGGTCCCATCGGAGACGTCATGGGCCTGGAATTTTCGGGCAATGGCCAGCCCGTCGCCTGGCAACGCGACGAGCTCGACCGCTTCACGTTTCATCTGGACATCCCCGCGGGCGTCCACCAGCTCGATATCCGCTTCGAGTTCCCGTCCAGTGACCGCGTCACCGGCAATCTCATC
>DASZTT010000206.1:0-4851 GCA_035547895.1 Rhodanobacteraceae bacterium | reverse complement strand
GAGGGGTCGACCACGGGACTGTACGCGGAGGAGACCATCGATCCGCGCACGCCGGGTGCGGACGAACTGGCCGTCGCACGGCGTGCCATCGCGGCGATTCCGTTCCGGCAACCGCTGTTGTACGCACGCGTCGATCTGATCCGCGACGACGCTGGCGCGCCGCGCCTGCTCGAACTGGAACTGGTCGAGCCTTCGGTGTTCGCCGCAAACGCCGACGGCGTTGCCGGACGGTTTGCCGGAGCCATCATGCGACGCGCGTAGATTCGGACATCGAGCCCGTCGCACCGCCTTCACGGATGAGCACTGTCGCCGCCAGAACACCGCTGCCCCGCAACGTGCGCCTCCTGATCGGCATGCGTGCCGCGCGCAGCATCGGCCAGGGCGCGATGGTGGCCGCCTTCACGCTGTACCTGCACGCACTCGGCTGGGCCGCCACCGCCATCGGTGCGGTCTTGATGGGCGCGCTGCTGTTCGGGACGTTGCTCACGATCATCATCGGCCCCTTGAGCGATCGCGGCGGACGGCGCGCCTTCCTGCTCGGTTACGACGCACTGCAGGCGTTGGTTGCGCTGATCGCGATGCTGACCACGACGCCATGGCTGCTGGTGGCGGCAGCCGTAGTCGGCGGCTTCGGACGCGGCGCCAACGGTTCGGCCGGTCCATTCTCGCCGGTGGAACAGGCGTGGCTCGCGATCGAGTTGCCAATGCAACGGCGCGGCCGCGTGTTCAGCGTCAACAGCGCGGTCGGCTTCATCGGCATGGGCATCGGCGCGTTGCTGGCCGCGCTACCCGCATGGTGGATGGGCCACGCGATGAGCACGTCCGACTATCGCCTGTTGTTCGGGCTGCCGCTGGCGGGGTCGATCGCGAGCTTCACGCTGATGTGGCTGGCCCGCGAACCCGCGGTGTCCGCGCAAGCGCGCGATGCCAATTCCGGTGCGCGCGCGATCCGCCGCCAGGAGAACGCGCTGCTGGCGAAACTGGTGCTGGCCAATTCGCTGAACGGGCTCGGCATCGGCTTGATCGGTCCATTGGTCGCCTACTGGTTCGCGATCAAGTTCCAGCGCGGGCTGATCGACATCGGCCCCGGCATCGCGCTGGGTTTGCTGGCCGGCGGCGCGGGCTCGTTCCTGGCCGGTGCGATCGCGCGCCGCCACGGGATCATGCGCACCGTGCTGTGGATGCGCGGCGCAGGCGTGGCCTTGCTGGTGGCGATGCCATTGGTGCCGTGGTTCTGGCCGGCGATGGCGTTGTACGTGGCGCGCGGCATCTCCAACCGCGGCACCGGCGGCCTGCGCCAGGCCCTCGCGGCGGGCCTGACGCGAGCGGAAAGGCGCGGACTCGCTTCCAGCCTGCAGAACATCTCGATCCAGTTGCCGCGCGCGATCGGTCCCGCGATCGGAGGCGTGCTGTTCCACGCGGGATACCTGACCTTGCCGTTCCTGCTGGGCGCCGCGCTGCAGGTCGGCTACCTCGTGCTGTACGCGCGCTTCTTCAGCGGCACCGAGGCCGCGCAGGTCCGCGAAGCGTAGTCGGTTACAATGGACCGCTGATTCCGGGCCTGCCGTGCGCAGGCTGTACGCAAGGATTTCCGATGAAGATTCTGGTCGGTTACAAGCGCGTGGTCGATTACAACGTGCGCATCCAGGTCAGGCCGGACGGCAGCGGCGTCGTGACCGATGGCGTGAAGCTGTCGCCCAACCCGTTCGACGACATCGCGCTGGAAGAAGCGTTGCGGCTGCGCGAGAAAGGCATTGCCGAAGAAGTCGTGATCGCGACGATCGCGCCGGCCGACGCGCAGGCGCATCTGCGCAATGGCCTTGCCATGGGCGCCAACCGCGCGATCCACGTGGTCACGCCCGATCCGGTGCAACCGCTGGCGGCGGCGCGCACCTTCCTGAAACTGATCGAAAAGGAACAGCCCGGTCTGGTGATCCTCGGCAAGCAGGCCATCGACGACGACTGCAATCAGACCGGCCAGATGCTGGCCGCGTTGTGGGACCGGCCGCAGGCGACCTTCGCTTCGAAGCTCGATATCGCGAACGACAAGGCCACCGTGACGCGCGAAGTCGATGCCGGCCTCGAAACCATCGAAGTCGACCTGCCCGCCGTCGTCACCACCGATCTGCGTCTGAACGAACCGCGCTTCATCAAGCTGCCGGACATCATGAAGGCCAAGTCCAAGCCGATCGAGACGATCGAGTTGTCGACGCTCGGCATCGAGCACGGCGGCGAGATCAAGACCACGCATTACGCGCCGCCGCCCAGGCGTTCGCGCGGCGTGATGGTGAAGGACGTCGCGGAACTGGTGGGCCTGTTGAAGCAGAAAGGATTGGTGTGAGATGAGCAAAATCCTTGTCGTCGCCGAACACCTCAACGGTCAACTCAATGTCTCGACCGCGCGCTGCGTGACCTGCGCACGCGAAATCAAGCCGGACGCGATCGACGTGCTGGTGCTGGCCGATGCGCCGGACGCCGTTGCCGCCGAAGCCGCGAAGCTGGATGGTGTCACCAAAGTGTTGGCCGTCGCACGCGCCGAAAACGCGCATGCGCTCGCCGCCGCGCTGGCGCCGCAGATCGCCTCGGCCGCAAAGAACGGATACACCCACCTGCTGTTGCCTTCGACCACCTTCGGCAAGGACGTCGCGCCGCGCGCGGCCGCCCTGCTCGGGGTCGGCCAGGTCAGCGACATCATGACGGTGGAGAACGCGCACACCTTTACCCGCCCGATCTACGCGGGCAACGCCATCGTGACCGTGGAAGCACCCAGCGACTCGATCGTGGTCGGCACGGTGCGCACCGCGTCGTGGCCCGCCGTGGGTGAAGCAACCAGCCCCGCGCCGATCGAATCGTTGTCGCTCGACACGGTGGTGCCTTCGCATACCCGCTTCATCGCTTTGCAGCAGGCGTCCAGCGAACGCCCTGACCTGCAAAGCGCATCACGGGTCGTGTCCGGCGGCCGCGGCCTCGGTTCGAAGGAAAACTTCGACATCATCTACAAGCTCGCCGACAAGCTGCACGCCGCCGCGGGCGCCTCGCGCGCCGCGGTGGATGCGGGGTACTGCCCCAACGACATGCAGGTCGGCCAGACCGGCAAGATCATCGCGCCGGAACTCTATCTCGCGATCGGCATCTCCGGCGCCATCCAGCACCTCACCGGCATCAAGGATGCCGGCACCATCGTCGCGATCAACAAGGACGCCGACGCGCCGATCTTCGAAGTCGCCGACATCGGCCTCGTCGGCGATCTGTTCAAGCTGGTGCCGGAATTGGAAGCGGCCTTTTGACGGCGATCCAACGGTTCACGGAATAATGTTCCAGCCAGCTGGCTGCGGCAAGACCTTGTAGCCGCCATAGCTGTACGGGTTGGTATGCAGCCACATCCAGATCACGTTGTCACTGGATTGCCACAGGACGTCGGAATAGCTATCGCCATCAAAATCGCCGATGGCGACTACTTTGAACGAGGGTCCGGCGGTGGTCTGCTTGTTGGCAAATACCGTTGCGCCTTTCATCAGCCAATACCACAAAGTGCCGGTCTGTGGCAGGTACCAGAACACGTCGCTTTTTCCGTCGCCATTCACGTCACCGGCTCCGGCGAATTGCCAGCTGGAAGCAATGCTGACGTTCGACTGGTACTGGGTGAAGTACGAACCGTTCCCGATCCAGATATAAAGCTGCTGCACACCGCCCGAATTGCCCACCAAGGCGATGTCGCCGAACCCATCGCCATTGAAGTCGCCCACCCCGACGGGTTTCAGTCCGGGCAGGATCGCGACCTGATTGGTGCTCGCGATCGCAGACCCGTTCATCACCCAATCCAACAAAGTTTGAGTATTGGGGTTGTACCAGATGATGTCCTGTTTGCCGTCGCGGTTGACGTCTGTGCATCCCACCAGTGTCCACCCGCTGCCGGAGGGCAATGCACCGATTTTGGGGCCCGTGAATCCGCCACTGCCATTGCTCAGCCAGGCCCACACGCTGACGCCGTCGGTCCAGAGCATGTCCGCCTGGTCATCTCCGTTTAAATCACCTGTTCCCATTAGGCGATAGGCAGGCCCCGCATAGAAGCCGGCAAAACTGACAAATCGCGAGCCATTCATTATCCAGTACACCAGTGAACCTGTGACCGGATTGGTGAACACAATGTCGGACTTGCCATCGCCATTGACATCGTTGTGCTGGTAAGACCCGATCGGCGGATTACCCACCATTGTTGGCTCGAACTGTGCGATCAGCGGCGCGGTATTGTTCATGCTGTGCACGTTATCGGCCGAGCTCGAGGAACTGTCCGCGACTCCGCATGGGGTACCTTGGCAAATGGAAATATTCGGATTCGAGAATACGGCCAGCGGGGTAGTGGTGTCGGTGCCATAGGCCATGATCGTCGAAAAACCATTGGTCCCATTCCCGAGATATCCATACGAGTATGAATATGCGCCAGGCTCGGAGGCGTTGGCCCGGTCGTGTGCGTCGCCCATGTTGTGGCCGAGTTCGTGCGCGAACGTGGTGTCAAGACAGTAGTACGTCTTGTCTCCGCTGACGCTCATGCCGTCGCTGACCACGTTGTAACCGTAGACTTTCGCCTGCGATGGCACGATTGTGGTCTCGTTGCCGCCAATCAGCCAGCCCACCCCGCAACCTTGCTGCGTGGCGTCATCAAAACTGCGAATCAGCGTGACCAGGTCGGCCCCGTACTGCGTACGCAGAGCGGCGATACCCTGCAGCGAAGACGGAATTGTCACGGGGTTGCCGTTTTCGTCGATGCCGGTGATGTCGTCCAGTGCATTTTGGTTCGCCGTATTGTCCGGATAGTTGACCTGGACGGTATTCACCAAACGGATTTGCTGG
>DASZTT010000205.1:0-6499 GCA_035547895.1 Rhodanobacteraceae bacterium | reverse complement strand
CGTCCGCGGCGCGCCATCGGGATTGCACGCACGGATCGCATCGAGGTAGCGGCGCAGCGGCGGCGGATCAGCGCCCTCGAACAGCCGCCCGATGCCGTCGCGCCACTCGCCGGTCTTGTCGGCTTCGACGTCGTCCAGCGCGTAACGCCCGCGTCCGGCGTGCGTGTCGAAACAGCACAGGGGCTTGTCCTTCGACGTCAGGGCATCCAGCAGCGCCAGCAGGATCGCGTGCTTGAACACGTCCGCGAAATTGCCGGCGTGGAAGGCGTGGCGGTAATTCATCGCGTCATTCTCGACAGCGCGCGCGAACGCATCAAGTGCGGAGCGGGAAGTGAGCGGTGGATTTCCCGATCAGTGCACGTCCACCATGATCGTGGTGGGGTGCTCGGCGTGCCAGGTCACCGGCTGTGCGCGATACAGTCCTGGCAATTCGCGTTGCAACGCGGCGACCTTGGGGGCGTCGTTGAATGCGATGTAGGGCGCGTCGGGGTGAAGGCGCGCGTAATCCTGATGGTAGTCCTCGGCGGGGTAGAACGCCTTGAACGGCACCACCTGTGTCACGATCGGCGCCGCGAACGCGTGCGCGGCGGAGAGTTGCGCGATGTAGTCCTTCGCGATTTTCTGCTGTTCCGGGTTGGCGTAGAAAATCACCCCGCGGTATTGCGCGCCGGTGTCGGGGCCCTGGCGGTTCAATTCGGTCGGATCGGTCGCGACCGAAAAATACACGCGCAGCAATTGCCCGTAGCTGACCTTCGACGGGTCGTAGGTGATGCGCACCGTTTCGGCGTGGCCGGTGTCGCCTTCACTCACCTGTTCATACGTCGCGGTTCCCGCCGCGCCGCCCGAATAGCCGGAGGTCACGTTGCTGACGCCCGGCACGTGCTCGAACACCCACTGCATGCCCCAGAAGCAGCCGCCTGCCAGCACGGCGGAGGCATGGCCCGATTGTTTCGCGAGCGGGGCATCGACCGTCGGGGCGGGCACCGGAGCGGATGCCGTGTCGCCGCTGGCGGCGGGCGCGCAGGCCGTGACCAGCGACAGCAGCACGACGGCAATGATCGGACCGGAGATCCGCATGAAATGGCATCTGGACATGGACGGGTTCCTCGCCCTCGGGTTCTGCCACGATATTCGCTCCAGGTGCCGGAATGGTTACCTCATCGTCATGCGGGAATCCGCCCCCGCGGCCCGTCCGCGCACCAACAGGGGGCCGATCACGCCGAGGTAAGTCGTGTAGGCGATGAACCACGCCGCCGCGGCCCACACCCACCCGGACGGCTGATTGAAACCCAGCCGCAGGATCGCGGCGATGCTCGGCAGCACGAACATCGGCGTGAGTGCCGCGTTCGACCGGATCAGCCCACCGCTGTGGCCCTGCGCCACGCGCACCATCATGCCCAGTGACAGGGTGCCGAGCGCGCCGACGGTGAGGCCGTGCAGGGTGTCGATTTCCGGCATCGCATAGATGTCCAGCAGTGCCATTCCGCGCACGACCAGTCCGATCGCCAGCCACGAATAACCCAGGTGCAACACCCACAGCATCGGCCCGCGCCACGCGCGCCAACCGCGCCAGCCGATCAGGCGAACCAGGGTAAGCATCGCGACGATGAGCATCAGCACGCCGCGTGCGCGGCCGGGCGCACCGCACAAGCCGCACAACAGCACCAATGCAGCGCCGCCGTTCACCGCGATGGTCACGGAGTTGTTCGTCCACGCCACGTGGCCCGCAAGCTTGCGCGCGGTAAAAAATGGAATCACGCGCCCGCCGATCGCCAGCATCAGCACCGTCAGCAGGTCGACCGTGCCGACCAGTGCACGCGTGGACACCACGCCATCGCCGGCCCGCACGCCGGCGTAGAACGCAATGTCCAGCGCGGCGTAGGACAGCAGGATGAAAACCAGGAACGCGTTGCGCGTGTTCTTCGACAGCCACAGCACGCGCCCGACCAGCCATGCCAGTCCGAACAGGTAGCCGAGGTCGAACAGCGCGCCGACCCAGAAAGGCAGCGGCGCCAGCAGCAGGATTCGCGCAACCACCCACGTCGCGGTCAGCAGCCACAAGCTGCGGCGCGTGGTGGTGGCCATGCCGGTCCAGTTGCCGGATGCGGTCAGCAGAAATCCGCCGACCAGCGCGCCGGCAAAGCCGTACAGCATGACGTGGGCGTGCCAGTGGAACGGATTCTGCAGCGCCGCGGGCGGCAGCCAGCCGAAATGCAGGAATGCGCCCCACGCCAGCATGCCCAGGCTCGCTGCCAGCGCCGCACAGAAGAACAGCGGGCGGAACGGGTGCAGGGGTGCAGCGGCACGATCCGCGACGGGCCGGGCAACGTTCATCATCGGTCGAACCAGGTGGCGATCGTCCCATCCTCGTCCGGACGCGTCGCCGCCGCCATGACTTCGGTCAATGTCGATTCCGGCCCGTACCGTTCGTCGTTGACATGAAACCGGCCGATTGCCGGAGCACTGGAGACAAATCATGCGCGTCATGGTGATCGTGAAGGCCAATGCGGATTCGGAAGCCGGCGTAATGCCGAGCACCGAGTTGCTGGCCGAGATGGGAAAGTTCAACGAACAACTGGTGAATGCCGGCGTGATGCTGATGGGCGAAGGCCTGCATCCCAGCTCGAAGGGCGCAAGGGTGCGTTTCGATGGGAAAAAGCGGACGGTGATCGACGGCCCGTTCTCGGAAACCAAGGAGCTGGTCGCGGGATTCTGGCTGTGGCAGGTGCGGAACTTCGACGAGGCGATCGAATGGATCAAGCGCGCGCCCTTCGACGGCGGCACCGAAATCGAACTGCGCCCGATCTTCGAAATGGACGACTTCGGCGACGCCGCGACGCCCGAGATCCGCGAGCACGAGGCGAACTTGCGCGAGAAGATCGCGAAGGCCTGAACGCGAACGCAGCGGGCGCTTGCGCTGGAGGCTTGGCGATGGTGTGATCGGCCGTCATGACGACGGCCGACATCCACCGCACCATCGAGACGGTCTGGAAGATCGAAGCGCCGCGCCTGATCGCCGGGCTGGCGCGCATGCTGCGCGACGTCGGGCAGGCCGAGGATCTGGCGCAGGAAGCGCTCGTCGTCGCGCTGGAACGCTGGCCCACGGACGGCGTGCCGGACAATCCGGGCGCGTGGTTGATGACCACCGCCAAGCGCCGCGCGATCGACCTGATCCGTCACCACCGGATGCGCGACGACAAGCAGGCAGCGCTCGAATACGAATTTGAAACCGAGGCCATGACGCACGCGCCGGACAATGCGGACGCGCTGGACGACGACATCGGCGACGATCTGCTGCGGCTGATCTTCACCGCCTGCCATCCGGTGCTCACGCGCGACATGCAGGTCGCGCTGACGCTGCGCATGCTCGGCGGCCTGACCACACCGGAAATCGCGCGCGCGTTCCTGGTGCCCGAACCCACCGTCGCGCAGCGCATCGTGCGTGCCAAGCGCACCCTCGCGGAAAAACAGGTGCCGTTCGAAGTGCCGCGCGGCGAAGAATTGCCGCCACGCCTGGCATCCGTGCTGGAGGTCGTCTACCTGATCTTCAACGAAGGCTACACCGCCACCTCGGGCGACGACTGGGCGCGGCCCGCGTTGTGCGAGGAAGCGATGCGGCTGGGCCGCGTGCTGGCCGGGCTCGCGCCGCGCGAGCCGGAAGTCCACGGCCTGCTCGCCCTGATGGAAATCCAGGCGTCACGGCTGCATGCGCGTACCGCCGCCGACGGTACGCCGATCCTTTTGCTGGACCAGGATCGCGCGCGCTGGGATCGCCTGTTGATCCGCCGCGGCCTCGCGTCGCTGGAACGCGCGGAACAGCTCGGCGGTGCCGACGGCAATTACGCACTGCAGGCCGCGATTGCCGCCTGTCATGCGCGCGCGTTGCACGCCAGCGACACCGACTGGAAGCGCATCGCGTCGCTGTACGCGCGCCTCGCGGAAGTCGCGCCCTCGCCGGTGGTGGAACTGAATCGCGCGGTCGCGGTATCGATGGCCGACGGCCCGGAAGCCGGCCTGCAACTGGTCGATGCGTTGCAAAGGGAACGCGCGCTGGCCGGTTACCACCTGCTGCCCAGCGTGCGCGGCGACCTGCTGTTCAAGCTGGGCCGCCGCGACGAGGCGCGCGTGGAATTCGAGCGCGCGGCCTCGCTGACCGGCAACGCGCGCGAATCGGAACTGCTGCGCCAGCGCGCCGCGGCTTGCATCGGTTAGGCGGCACAGCCATGGATCATCCGGGTTCAGGATGTTGCGCCTCGTTGCTTGTCATTCCGGCGGAAGCCGGAACCCAGTGTCTTCCGGAACGGAGAACGTAGATGGCTTACATGCTGTTTGTCGCCGAACCCCGCGGCCAGCGCGCCGAGCGCACCGAGGAAGAGGGCAGGGCGGTGTACCAGCGCATGCTGGATTACGCCGACGAACTGAAAGCACGCGGCGTGCTGCGCGCGTGCTCGTCGCTGCGCAACGACTCGGAAGGCCAGCGCCTGCAAATCCGCGGCGGCAAGCGCAGCCTGCGCGACGGGCCTTTCGCCGAAGCGCGCGAAATGATCGGCGGATTCTTCCTGGTCGATTGCGCCACGCGCGAAGAAGCGGTCGAACTCGCCGGCCTCTGTCCCGCCGCCGAGTGGGCGACCATCGAAGTGCGCGAAACCGGGCCGTGTTACCTGGGCTGACGCCAGCGCATGTCTTCGCGGTGGTGAGGCGTCACCTGCGGCATTCCGGGCCTGCATGCAGGAAGTCGCAAGCGTTCAGTCCAGGAATTTCCACGTATCCGCCCCGTCGAATCGCCTGATGACGACCGACTCGAGAAGCCGGGGTTCGAAGTTCCGCAGGTTCACTCCATGGCGCGCGCCGGGCACGGGTTCGAGCGGCTCCCAGTGGGTGACGATCCCGCAGGTCTTGCAGCGAAAGTTCCTTAGGGTCCGGTCGCCCCAAATGTAGCTTTCCGTGTTTTCGGGGTGGCCCTGGATCAGGACCGTGCCGAGTTCGTAGTAGGCCCATATCCCTCCCGTGCGCCGGCACAGCGAGCAGTTGCAGCTCGTCACGGTTTCGGGCGCCGCCGGCAAGGTCAGGCGGACAGCACCGCAGTGGCATGAGCCGTGCAGCGATATCGGAGGCTGTTCGTGGTTCACGGGATCACGACGGACGGCTGCAACGACTTGGGTACCCTTATTGGCTCTTGACGTAGCCCATCGCCTCGACGATGCGCCCATGACGGACCCGCATCAAGTTGAGGCCGCGGATGGACTGGTTGTCTCCATCGCCCCAGCAATAGCGCCACCTGATCACGGCGCGCTCACCGACAACGAATACTTCCTCGCGTACGAACCAGCTTCCTGCCGAACCCGCAAGATTTTGCCAGTTCGCCAGGCAGGCCGCTTTTCCGACGAGACGTGCTCCGTCGGGTGCAGGACCAGTATTTTCAATGACGCAATCATCGGAAACGAGGTCTTCCATCGCCTTCGGATCGTGGCGTTCGAATGCCTCGTGAAACCTGCGAATGACCTCTTTCGTTTCGATTTCGGTGCTGGTCACGGGGCCCAGAATCACTATCTGATCCGGGGCGAGAGATGGGTATTTCATGAAGTGCTCCTGCACTGGATTTGTGCCACCAACGCCTGAATTTAGCGGCGCGAAGCCGTGCAGCGGGTGGAATGAATTGTATGTTCAATGTATGGAGAAGGTATCAAAAACAGCCACTGCACCAACGACGATGACAAAGCCGGCCGTCCACCGGCGAGCCAACGAATAAGTGGGTGGCGCAACTAAGCGTCAAGCAAGCACCCCCTGCAGTGCATAACGCGCCGAATGCAGGCGTGGCGTGTAGCGCGCTCTTGAATGAGTTGTTGGGCCTACGCAACCGGTAGATCGAGTTTCACACCAAAAGACCCTTGATCTGTCTTGGATCTCTGCCAGCCGCCAACCACCATTGCATCGCACTTGCAGAGCAAGTGCTCATGACCAAGAGCCTTGAGCTGTTTGCGGTAAGCACGTGCGTCTGAACGCGAAAGGTACCCCACGGTCTGGCCTTCAATGTCTACGCGGACGGCCTGACTGTCGTATGGGTTCGAATCCTCTAGATAGAGAACCGCCTCCGATTTGTGCTGTGCGCTCTCTTCTGTGCGGCCGCCACATATCGCCTCCAGCGCATGCTGGTAATGCGACTCGCCAACAATGTTGAACTCGTATGTGCCTGGGCCTGGAAGGCGTCCAGCGACCTTAGTACGCGGCACTTGTGGGGTCACCGTTGCCCGTACTACGAAATAGCCAACCACAACGATGGTCGCCAAGATAACAATTGCTATGAACATTCCGGTAACTCCACCTATAAGTTGGTTTCGGACTGCCGCATAACCTCGTTGTTCAATTCTGCCATTTTCCCTCCGCGGATTGCTTGGTGCGATCCCCATCTGTAGTGGGCAATCACAAGCAACCCACGGCTGGCGCTGAGAGCTTCAATGCTGGTTGCCCGGCTCGGCCGGGCTGCCCTTGTCGAACACGA
>DASZTT010000204.1:0-13724 GCA_035547895.1 Rhodanobacteraceae bacterium | reverse complement strand
ATCCTCGTCCCGGTCGGCACCGTCGTGCACAACGTCGATACCGACGAGGTCATCGGCGACATGACCGAACACGGCCAGCGCCTGCTGGTGGCGCGCGGCGGCAAGGGCGGACTCGGCAACATGCATTTCAAGAGTTCGATCAACCGCACCCCGCGCCGGGCGACGCCGGGCACGGAAGGCGAAACGCGCACCTTGCGGCTGGAGCTGAAGCTGCTCGCCGACGTGGGCCTGCTCGGTTTCCCCAATGCGGGCAAGTCCACGCTGATCCGTGCGGTCTCGGCGGCGACGCCGAAGGTCGCCGACTATCCCTTCACCACGCTGTACCCCAACCTGGGCGTGGTCAGCGTCGAACCGCACCGCAGCTTCGTGATCGCCGACATCCCCGGCCTGATCGAAGGCGCGGCTGACGGCGCCGGCCTCGGCGCGCTGTTCCTGCGCCACATCCAGCGCACGCGGCTGCTGCTGCACCTGGTGGAAATCGAACCGCTGGACGGCGGCGACGCCGCGCAACAGGTGCGCGCGATCGAACGCGAGCTGGCCAAGTTCGATGCCGGGCTGATGGACAAGCCGCGCTGGCTGCTGCTGAACAAGGCCGACCTGCTCACCCCCGAAGATGCGCGGGCGCAGGCGGAAATCGTCATCGGCGAACTCGGCTGGACCGCGCCCTGGTTCATCGTGTCGGGCCTCGCCCACGAGGGCACGCGCGAGGTGATGGTGCGGGTCCAGGCGTTCCTCGACGAACTCGAGCGCGACGAGCGCGAAGCCGCGATGGCGGGCCCCGATGCACCCAGCGTCTGAGGTCGCGGGCTTGTCGCGGGCACGAAAAAGCCCCGCGCGGGGCGGGGCTTTCGTGGCGACGCCGCGGCGGCGGTCAGGCGGCCTTGAGCGCCTTGATCCGCGCGGTCAGGCGGCTCTTGTGGCGGGCGGCCTTGTTCTTGTGGATCAGGCCGCGGCTGGCGTAGCGGTCCAGCACCGGCTCGGCCGCCTTGTAGGCCGCTTCGGCGCCGGCCTTGTCCCTGGCCTCGATGGCCTTCAGCACCTTGCGGATCGACGAGCGCAGCATCGAACGCTGGCTGGCGTTGCGCATGCGGTGGGCTTCGGCCTGGCGGGCGCGCTTCTTGGCGGACTGGATGTTGGCCACGGGGTGACTCCGGGAAATGAGTGCGGAACGAAGCCGCCTAGTATCGCGGGAAAGCGTTTCACAGTCAATCGTTCAGTGGCCCCGGACGCTGCAGCCGGGGACCGACCCGAGGGAGCCGCGGCATGACCCGCCAGCCGAGCCTGCTGCGCGGGGTGTTCTCGTTCAGCAGCATGACCATGATCTCGCGCGTGCTGGGGCTGGTACGCGACGTTTCGATCACCCACGTGTTCGGCGTGGGCGCGGCGACCGATGCATTCGTGATCGCTTTCCGCATCCCCAATTTCATGCGCCGGCTGTTCGCGGAGGGTTCGTTCTCGACTGCATTCGTGCCGGTGTTCACCGAGGTCAAGGAAACCGGCAGCCACGCGCAACTGAAAGAATTGACCGCGCGGGTGACCGGCACGCTCGGCGGCGTGCTGCTGCTGGTGGTGGCGTTGGGCCTGATCTTTGCGCCGCAGATGGCCACGGGCTTCGCGCCAGGTGCGCTGGACCAGCCCCACAAGTTCGACCTGACCATCAAGCTGCTGCGGCTGACATTCCCCTACCTGCTGTTCGTGTCGCTGACCGCGTTGTGCGGGGGCATTCTCAACAGTTTCCACAAGTTCGCGCTGCCGGCATTGGCGCCGGTGATCCTCAACCTGTGCCTGATCGCGGGGGCGCTGTGGTGGTCGCGTTACCTTGCCGTGCCGATCGAGGCGCTGGGTTGGGCGGTGCTCGCCGCGGGCATCCTGCAGTTGCTGTTCCTGCTGCCGTCGGTCCGACGGTTGGACTTGCTGGCGCTGCCGCGCTGGGGCTGGAATCATCCGCAGGTAAGGAAAATCATGCGGCTGATGGTGCCGACGCTGTTCGGCTCGTCGGTGGCGCAGATCAACCTGCTGCTGGATACCGTGGTGGCGTCGCTGCTGGTGACGGGTTCGCAAACGTGGCTCTACCAGGCCACGCGTTTCCTCGAATTGCCACTGGGTGTATTCGGCGTCGCGCTGGGGACGGTGATCCTGCCGGCGTTGTCGCGCCACCACGTCAGCGCCGACCGCGAAGGCTTTTCGCGTTCGCTGGACTGGGGTCTTCGCACCACCCTGCTGATCGCACTTCCCGCGATGTGCGGTTTGTTGCTGCTGGCCGAACCGCTGGTCGCGGCATTTTTCCAGAACGGACACTTCAACGCATTCGACAGCCACATGACGGCGATCGCGATCATGGGCATGGGGGCGGGCGTGCCCGCGATCGCGCTGACGCGTACCTTGCTCCCGGCGTTCTACTCGCGCCAGGACACCAGGACGCCGGTGCGCGCCGGCGTGATCGCGCTGGTCGTCAACATGGTCGCGAATTTCGCGCTGATCGCACTGCTGTTCGAACTGTGGGCGCCGACCGGTTTGAAGCAGATGCCCTGGCTGGAGGGCATCGCGCGGGTACCCGGGCTGCACCTCGGGATGGCGATGGCAAGTTCGATTTCCAATTACCTGCAGGTCGTGCTGCTATGGTGGTACCTGCGGCGCGCCGAGGTGTATCGGCGCCAGCCCGGATGGACCCGCCACTGGATGCGGATGGGCTTGGCTTGCGCCGCCCTGATGATCGTCGTCGGTGTCGGCCTGTGGCTGTGGCCGTGGCAGCAGTGGACCCACGAACGCATCATCACGCGCATCTGGAAACTTGCCGTGCTGGTGTGTGCCGGGGGTGCCGCGTATGCGGGCGCCCTGTTGGCTAGCGGCTTCCGGATGAAGGATTTGCGCGGCGTGTGAACCTCGCTTGGCCGCGCGAAGGCAACCGGCGATAATGCGCCGTTTCCGAGGAGCGCCCGCATGTACGTCCAGCCTGCCGACGCACCCAAGCGCAAACCCGTGACGGTCCCCGGCCTGCGCGCGATGAAGACGCGCGGCGAAAAGATCGTGGTGCTGACCTGCTACGACGCCAGCTTCGCGACGCACATGGAAGCGGTCGGCGTCGACGTGGCGCTGGTGGGCGATTCGCTGGGCAACGTGGTGCAGGGCCAGACCAGCACCGTGCCGGTGACGCTGGACCAGATGATCTATCACGGATCGCTGGTCGCGCGCGGCCTGTCCGCCACCCTGCAGATCGTCGATCTTCCGTTCATGCAGTTCCGCGATCCGGCGACTGCGCTCGCCGCGTCGGCGCGGCTGATGGCCGAAGGCGGTGCAGCGATGGTGAAGCTGGAGGGCGGTTCCGACTGGGTCTGCGATGTGATCGCCACCCTGGCGAGCCACGATGTGCCGGTGTGCGCGCATCTCGGCCTCACGCCGCAGTCGGTGCACAAGATGGGCGGCTACCGGATGCAGGGCAAGACCGACGACGCGGCCGCGCGCCTGCGCGAACAGGCGCGGGCCGTTGCGCAGGCCGGCGCCGAATTGCTGGTGCTGGAATCGATGCCGGCGGCGCTGGCGGGCGAGATCACCCGCATGCTGGAAATTCCCACCATCGGCATCGGCGCGGGCGCGGAGTGCGACGGACAGGTGCTGGTCTGCTACGACTTGCTGGGCCTGACGCCGGGACGCCGTCCGAAGTTCAGCAAGGATTTTCTCGAGGGACGCGGTTCCGTGCGCGAAGCTTTCGCGGCGTACGCGGATGACGTTCGGGCCGGGCGCTTTCCGGGACCGGAACAAATCGCGGGGTAAAGGGCATGCGTACCGTTGGGGATTTGCGCGCGCTGCGCGCCTGCATCAGGGCGTGGAAACAGGAAGGCCAGCGGATCGGCTTCGTGCCGACCATGGGCAACCTGCACGCCGGGCATTTCTCGCTGGTCGAGTTGGCGCGGCGCCAGGCCGATCGCGTGGTCGCGAGCGTGTTCGTCAATCCGACCCAGTTCGGACCCGGCGAGGATTTCGCGCGCTATCCGCGCACGCTGGCGGAAGACAGCGTGGGCCTGGTCGAACACAACTGCGACCTCTTGTTCGCGCCTTCCGTCGAGGTGATGTATCCGTTCGGCGCCGAACACGCGATGCGCATCCACGTACCGGAAGTCGGCGACACGCTCGAAGGCGCCCACCGTCCGGGGCATTTCGACGGTGTCGCTACGGTGGTGGCCAAGCTGTTCGCGATGGTCGAGCCCGACGTTGCGGTGTTTGGCCAGAAGGATTGGCAGCAATTGCTGGTGGTGCGCAGGCTTGCGCGCGAGTTGGCGTTTCCGCTGGAAATCGTGGCGGCTCCGATCGTTCGCGACGAGGACGGCCTGGCCTTGTCCTCGCGCAACCGCTACCTCGACGGCCACCAGCGGACCCGCGCGCCGGAGTTGCACGCGACGCTGGAATGGATGCGCGAATCGTTCGTCGACGGGCACGCGCGCGCCGCGATAGAGGGTGCCGCAATGCGCAGGCTGGAGCGCGCGGGCTTCAAACCGGACTACGCCGTGGTGCGGCGCGCCGAAGATCTCGCCGTTCCCGCGGAGGGCGAGCGCGCGGGATTGATGGCGTTGGTGGCCGCGAGGCTCGGCGAGACCCGCCTGATCGACAACCTGGCATTCGATTGAGGTTCCGGCATCCGGTTTGTGCGGCGCAGCAAGCGGCGCGTTCAGCCGTTATAATGAGCGGCTGCGGCACCCTTCGCGCCGGAGGAAAACCATGCAACTGAACATGCTCAAGGGAAAGATCCATCGTGCGACCGTGACCCACGCGGAATTGCACTACGAAGGATCGATCGCGATTGACGGCAACCTGCTGGATGCCGCCGGCATGCGCGAGTACGAGCAGATCCATGCGTGGAACGTCAACAACGGAGAGCGCTTCGTCACATACGCGTTGCGCGCCGAGGAAGGCAGCGGCATCATTTCCGTCAACGGCAGCGCCGCGCACCGTGCCCAGCCGGGCGACCTGCTGATCATCGCGGCGTTCGTGTCGCTGACCGAGGCCGAGGCCGCGCTGCACAAGCCGCAGCTTGTCTACGTCGACGCCGACAACCGTATCGCGCGCACCAATACCTCGATTCCGAAGCAGATGGCGGCAGCGTGATTTGTGCGATCGTCCCGGATCGCTGCTTCGACCGATCGCGCTGCAGGTGTTAGCCGCGTCGGTATCTGAAGACCACCACGGCCATCAAAGCCGCCATCCATGGCCAAGAGCTCCGTGGCCTGACTTTTCACAACAGCCGCTCGCGTAGCGACTGTTATGCGCGTTCCACCACGGTGCCTTGGTGGAACACGATCTTCCAGTCATCGCCTGCGCGCTGCCAGATCGTGCTGCGGCGCGTAAGCCGTTCGGCTTGCCGAAGCGTGTAGGTCAGCAGGTACAGGTCGGGCGCGAGTTCGCGGACATGGAAGTCGCG
Organism: Rhodanobacteraceae bacterium; assembly: GCA_035547895.1. Classification (GTDB taxonomy): domain Bacteria; phylum Pseudomonadota; class Gammaproteobacteria; order Xanthomonadales; family Rhodanobacteraceae; genus 66-474. The sequence goes on along the minus strand of DASZTT010000204.1, from coordinate 8,311 downwards.
GCTTTCCCAACCCGATTCGTCGACCGGGTTCGCCAGGCGCGCTTCGAGTACATCGAGGACGAACGCACGGCTGTAGCGCTGTCCGGATGCGCCGATTTCCCAGAAGTCGTCCGTGGTCATGCGCGTGTAGTCGGCGCGCGAGGTGCCGAAACCCGGATGGTGGAAGATCGGTTCGCGCTGCCGCAGTTCCTCCAGCACTTCCTGCAGGTGCGGCGGCGTCACGAGCTCAGGTTCCTGGTTCATGCGTGGCCTGCCTTGGCGACTTGTTGCGCCAGCGCCCACGCCACGTGCTCGCGCACCAACGGTGAGGGATCGTCCGCGCGCGCGCTGAGCGCATCCATCACTTCTTGCGAGTGTGGCGCATTGCCCAGCGCCACCGCGACGTTGCGCATGAAGCCCGCGTATCCTGCGCGGCGGATCGGCATGCCTTCGGTCTTCTTCAGGAATTCGTCTTCGGTCCACGCGAACAATTCGGCAAGCTTCGCGTGACCGAGCCCATGACGTGGCGCGAAATCCTCCTCGCGGGTGGGTTGTGCGAACTTGTTCCACGGACAGACCAGCTGGCAATCGTCGCAACCGAACACCCGGTTGCCCATCAGCGGGCGCAGTTCCTCGGGAATCGCGTCCTTCGATTCAATGGTGAGGTAGGCGATGCAGCGGCGCGCGTCGAGCTGGTACGGGCCGAGGATGGCCTGCGTCGGGCACACGTCGATGCAGCGCGTGCAGGTGCCGCAATGCGCGCTGGATGGCGCATCGGCCGGCAGCGGCAGGTCGGTGTACAGCTCGCCCAGGAAAAACCATGAACCCGCGTCGCGATCCAGCGCCAGCGTGTGCTTGCCGATCCAGCCGAGCCCCGCGTTGCGCGCGAGCGCCTTTTCCAGCACCGGCGCCGAGTCGGTGAAGGCGCGGTAGCCGAACGGCCCGGTTTCGGTGGCGATGCGGTCGGCGAGCTTCTGCAGGCGGTTGCGGATCAGCTTGTGGTAATCGCGGCCCAGCGCATAACGCGAAATGTAGGCGCGCTCGCCGTCGCCCAGCGTGCGCCACGCCGCGTCCACCTTGTCCGGCAGGTAATTCATGCGTGCGGAGATTACCCGCACGGTGCCGGGCTGCAGCTCCTGCGGGCGGCTGCGCCTGGTGCCGTGATGCTGCATGTAGTCCATCGTGCCGTGACGTCCCTGGCGCAGCCATTCCTGCAGATGCGTTTCGTCGTCGCGCAGATCGATGCCGGCAATGCCCACCTTGGCGAAACCAAGCTCCACGCCCCATGCCTTGATCCGTCGCGCGAGTGCGGCGAAATCGATTGCATCGAAAGTGGTTTCACTGACCGTTGGCATCCGCACATTGTAGGATCACGCGATGCCCGCCACCGACACGCAACTGGCGCTCTACACCAACGCACAGGTGCATGCGCTCGACCGGCTCGCCATCGACGGCGGCACCGCCGGCATCGAATTGATGGAACGTGCCGCACGCGCCGCGCTCGACGTGCTGCGCCATCGTTGGCCGCAGGCGCGGACGCTGTGCGTCGCGTGCGGGCCCGGCAACAACGGCGGCGACGGTTTTCTGCTGGCCGCGCTGGCGTGCATGGCCGGCATGCAGGCGCAGGTCGTCGCCACCAGCGAACATTCGACCGGCGACGCGGCGCTCGCACGCGAACGCTGCATGCGCGAAGGCGGACAGGTCGTGGTTGCCGGGGCGACGTTGCCGGACGCCGACGTTTACGTGGATGCACTGTTCGGTTCCGGGCTCAATCGTGCGCCCACCGGCAGCGCAGCCAGATTGATCGCGGCCTTGAACGCACAAACGCGCCCGGTCCTGGCTTTGGATGTGCCCAGCGGACTGGATGCCGACACCGGCATCGCGTTCGATCCCTGCGTGCACGCAACGGTGACCGTGTGTTTCGTCGGCTGGAAGCGCGGCATGTTCACCGCGCAAGGCGCCGATCAGTGCGGCGAACGCAGCCTTGCGACGCTGGACATTCCCGCGCAGGTGCATGCGCAGGCGCAGCCCGATGCCACGCTGCTTGCGCCGCGCGCGTTGCCGCCGCGGGCGCGCGACAATCACAAGGGTCGCCAAGGGCACGTGCTGGCGATAGGCGGTGACCTCGGCGCGGGCGGCGCGGTGCGCATGTGCGGCGAAGCCGCGGCGCGCGTCGGCGCGGGTCTCGTCAGCATTGCCACGCGCGAGGCCAATGTCGGCGCGATCCTCGCCGCGCGTCCGGAACTGATGCCGCAGGGCGTGCACGTGCCGCGCAACCTGGAACCGCTGCTGGCGCGCTCCAGCGTGCTTGCAGTCGGACCCGGCCTGGGTCAGGACGAGTGGGGGCGGGGGTTGTGGAGCGCCGCGCTGGACGCCGCCAAACCGCTGGTGCTGGATGCCGACGGGTTGAACCTGCTCGCGGCGGCGCCGCGCGCGCTGCCTTCGGCGTGCGTGCTGACGCCGCATCCGGGCGAGGCTGCACGCCTGTTGCACGTCGCCACCTCGGAAATCCAGGCGGACCGCTTCGCCGCTGTGCGCGCGCTCGCGCAAAAGTATCGCGCCGTCGTCGTGCTGAAGGGTGCGGGCAGCCTGATCGCCGATCCCGATGGACGCGTGGCCGTGTGTCCGTGGGGCAATCCGGGCATGGCCTCGGGTGGCATGGGCGACGTGCTCACCGGCGTGATCGCGGGGCTGCTGGCGCAGGGACTCGACACGTGGGATGCCGCTTGCCTCGGCGTCGGCTTGCATGCGCGCGCCGGCGATCTCGCCGCGCGTGCGGGCGAGCGTGGCTTGCTGGCTTCCGATCTTTTCACCTACCTGCGCGCGTTGGTGAATGGCCGTGCCTGATTCCGCCCGAACCCTTGCGATGCCATTGCCGAACGAAGCCGCGACGATCGAATTGGCGCGCGGCATGGCGCCTGCGTTGCTGGACGGCGGTGTGGTGTACCTGCGTGGCGAACTCGGCGCCGGCAAGACGACTTTCGCGCGTGCGCTGCTTCGCGCGATGGGCGTTGGCGAGCGGGTCAAGAGTCCGACCTACAGCCTGCTGGAGCGCTACCTGGTGAATGGCCGCGATGCGTTCCACCTCGACCTGTACCGGATCGCGGACGCCAGCGAGCTGGAGTGGCTGGGGCTGGACGAACTGGACGCTCCGGAAACGATCGTGCTGGTCGAGTGGCCCGAGCGGGGCGGCGGCGCCTTGCCGGCGCCCGACCTGGAAATCACGCTGGCCCACGAAGGCCCGGGGCGCAGTGTCTGCGTGGCCGCGGCTTCCGCGCGCGGCCAAAGCTGGCTGGAGGCCGTCGAGCCGGTGGTGGGCTTCGCCCGAAGATAACCGAGACTTGGCGTAACTTTGTCAGCCAGCCTCGACAAAACCGCTGCAGCCATCGGATAACAAAGGAAAAAATACTTGCAATGGGGTGTGGCTTGCGGTTGAATTCGTCCCCATGAGGGGGAACTTGCGCCCATTGCTGTCGGTTTTCATCTTCGCCTGCGGGATGCTGGCCTGCGTGTCCGGCGCGGCCGCGGCCGCGAGCGCTTCCAGCACCGTCAAGGCGGTGCGCATCTGGGGTGGCCCCGATTCCACGCGGGTGATCTTCGAATTGTCCGCGCCGGTCGATTACCAGTTGTTCCAGTTGAGCAAACCCGACCGGGTGGTGCTGGACCTCGACAACGGCGTGTTCGGCAATGGCGTGGGCGCCCAACCCGGCAAGGGTGCGGTCAAGGACATGCGCATCGGCCGTTTCCAGGGCAAGGCGCGCATCGTGCTGGACCTCGACAAGGCCGCGCATCCGAAAAGCTTCCTGCTGAATCCCACCGCGGAGTACGGCTATCGGCTGGTGGTCGAACTGGGCACGCCCGACAGCAGGCCTTCGCGGATCGTCAAGACCATCGACAGCGACATCGCCGAAGGCAAGCCGCGCCCGGTGGTGATTGCGGTCGACGCGGGCCACGGCGGCGATGATCCCGGCGCGCGCGGCAAGGGCGGCACGCTGGAAAAGATCGTGACCCTGGAAGTCGCCAGGGACCTTGCCAGACTGATCGATGCGCAGCCCGGCATGCACGCGGTGCTGACCCGCAGCGGCGACTATTTCGTGCCATTGAAGCAGCGTTTCCAGATCGCGCGCGAACACAAGGCCGACCTGTTCGTGTCGATCCATGCCAACTCGTGCCCGGATTTCTGCGACGCGCGCGGCGCATCGGTGTGGGTGCTGTCGACGCACGGCAAGCAGAGCGAGGCCGGCAAGTGGCTGGCGAACAGTGAAAACGCCTCCGACCTTATCGGCGGCGTGTCGCTGGACGACAAGAGCCACATGCTTGCCTCGGTGCTGCTCGACCTGTCGCAAGGCGCCAGCATGCATGCGGCCGGCGAAGTGGGCGGCGACGTGCTGACGGCGCTGGGCAAGATCGGGCCGCTCTATCGCAATACCGTGCAGGGCGCGAATTTCGTGGTGCTGCGCTCGCCGGACGTACCCTCGATCCTGGTCGAAACCGCGTTCATCAGCAATCGCACCGACGAGAGCCGCCTCGACAACAGCAAGGACCGCGAGCGGCTGGCCAAGGCCATCCTCACCGGCGTCCAGCAGTATTTCGAGACCACGCCGCCACCGGGTACGTGGTTCGCGATGGAACGCAACAAACGCCTGCATCTCACGGGTGATGTCGCGCCCGAAATCGCCACCGCCGCGGAGACCGCCAAAGGGGACGAGGCTGTCAGCGCCGATGCGCCGAAGGTCGCGTCCGCCGACAAGGCATCCGATTCAGGCGATCCGTTCCAGGACATGCACAAGGTTGCGCGCGGTGAAACCCTGTCCGGCATCGCCCGCCAGTACGGCGTCAGCATGAGCGCCTTGCGTTCGGTGAATTCCAGCAAGATCCAGGCGGGCGGCGGCATCCAGGTGGGGCAGGTGCTGCTCATTCCCAATTCGTAGGGCAGCGAATCTTTGACAGCTTGCCCCCGCCGCCCGATAATTGGCGGCTCGCTGCCCGAATAGCTCAGCTGGTTAGAGCACTAGACTGTTAATCTGGGGGTCCTTGGTTCGAGTCCAAGTTCGGGCGCCAGTTTCAGCCGATCGGCGCAGATCGGCGTGCAAGTCGAAGGCCGGCGGATTTCCGTCGGCCTTTTCGTTTTGTGATTCCCGTGCCATCGTTCACATGGCATGGACGCGGTTTCCACGCATACTTGCGCGCTTCGTGTCGAGCGCAGGACATCTTCGTGGCTTCACTTCCATTTGCATCGAATCCGCCGGTCGGCATCAGCGGAATGGCCGTCTATTTGCCTGCGTACCGGGTCGATCTGGAACGCTGGTGCGAATGGACGGGCAACGATCCCGCCAAGACGCGCGCCGTGGTGGGCCACGCGTTCCGGATGCCGGCTCCCGACCAGAATGTCTACACGCTGGCCGCGAACGCGGTGTTGCGGCTGGTCGCGCAGTACGACATCGATCCGCGCCGCGTCGGCTATCTGGCGCTCGGCACCGAATCGAGCACCGACAACGCGGCGGGCGCGGTGATCGTGCGCGGATTGGTCGACGCCGCACTGGCTGCGGAAGGCAAGTCTGCGCTGGCGCGCGATTGCGAAGTGCCGGAATTCAAGCACGCATGCCTGGGGGGTGTGTATGCGATGAAAGGCGGCCTGCGGTATCTCGCCTGTGATGGTCGCGATCGCCAGGCGATCGTGGTGAGCGCCGACATCGCCGAGTACGCGCGCGGCAGCAGCGGCGAGCCGACCCAGGGCGCGGGTGCGGTCGCGATGCTGCTCGAGGCGCCTCCGCGTCTGCTGGAACTGGATCTCGCGATGTCGGGCAGCGCATCGGAATATCGCGGGCTGGATTTCCGCAAACCGTTCCTGCGTTTCGCGGGCCAGACGCCCGGGATGCACGGCCACCTGAGCGACCTGCCGGTGTTCAACGGCAAGTATTCGACCGATTGCTACACCGACGCGACGCTGCGCGCGCTGGACGCGATGTTCGAACGGCGTGGCGGTTCGCGCACGGCCTACCTGCGTGGTTTGGCGGCCGCCTTCATGCACCGGCCGTATCACCGCATGCCGCGCAACGCGTGGGCGATGGCATGGCTCGCGGCGCTGGGGCATGATGCGGCGCATGGCGACGACGATGCCGCGCGGGAACTGGACGGCTATTGCTCGGGCGCCGGAGTGTCGCGCGGCGACGTGGTGCGCGAATGGCAACACGGTGTCGATGGATGCGAGGGCGGTGTGCTGCCCGGGGATGCGTACCCGTTGTCCGCGGCGTTGCTCAAGGTATTCCGCAAGAGCGATGCATACGAACGCATGGTCGAAGGCCCCTTGCAAACGGGTTCCGACGTGATGATGGAATTCGGCAACCTCTACACCGCGGCGCTGCCGGCCTGGCTGGCGGCCGGGCTGGACGCTGCCGCTGCGCGCGACGTCGAGCTGGATGGGCGCGATCTGCTCGTGCTCGGCTACGGTAGCGGTGACGCGGCCGAGGCCATTCCCGCACGCGTGGCATCGGGCTGGCGCGAGGCGGCGCGCGCGATGCATTTCCGCGGCGCATTGGCTGGCGCGATCGATCTCGACGAAGCCGGGTATGCCGCGCTGCACGACCGTGCGGCGCTGGGTTCGCAAGTCAGCGGCTCGGGCCTGGTCATCGACCGCGTCGGCACACGCAACGACGCGGCGTTCCAGGACTTCGGCATCGCGTATTACAAGTATCTCGGACGGCCATGATGCTTTTAGCGACCGCTTCCCTCGCTGCTTAAAGGCGCTGTCCCTGTCCGCTCCCCGTCGCCGAAAGACGCGAACGAAATGCTTGCGGCGTAAAGACATCCTCTTGCCTCAATTCAGGCCCGCGAGGCACGCCTGCAAGTGCGTGGCGTCTGCGCTCGCCAACCGCACGCGTCCGGAATTCGCGAGGATCACTTCCTTGCCTTCGCGCGCGTTTGCATGGCAGATCGTGAAACGCACGTTGCTGCCCCCTGCGCTGCCATTCGGCTGGAACGCGATCTGTCCGCGACCGATACTGGTGATCACACGTGTGCCCACGGGCATCGCCGCCTGCGCCGTGATCGGCGCGGCACCGCTGTCGGGTTTTCCGTCGTGGTCGGAATCCTGCGCGATGATCCAGCCATGCTGCCAGTCGTCCCCGGCACTGCATTGACGGCCGTCGCGACTCGGACACACGAGTACGCGCGCATTGCGCATGACTGCGGCCGAGCGCGCATGCCGTAGCGTTCCGGCGATCGCGGCTTCGGTACTCGCGTCCCGCGTGCGCGCCAGCAGGTTGCCCATTGCCGGTACACCGATCATCGCAAGGATGCCCGCGATCGCCAGCGTGATCATCAGCTCCGTCAAGGTGAAGCCGCGCGTATGTGCAGATCGGATCATGACCGTTCCTCGTGCGAAGGAAACAGTGTCGGCGGCGGGGGCACCGGCCTGTAGCGGACGCGCGCGGCACGCTGCGTCAGACAATGCTGACAAGGGTTGTCAGCAGGGCGAACGTATAATGCCGGGATGGATGCAAGCCACGCCCCGCAGCTCGACAGCGAGCGCTTCGAACTCGTTGCACCGTACCGGCCCGCGGGCGACCAGCCGCAGGCGATTGCGAAGCTGATCGAAGGCTTCGACGCGGGCCTCGCCGCGCAGACGCTGCTGGGCGTGACGGGCTCGGGCAAGACCTTCACGATCGCCAACGTGGTGCAGGCGGTACAGCGTCCGACCCTGGTGCTGGCGCCCAACAAGACGCTGGCTGCGCAGCTGTACGGCGAGTTCAAGCAGTTCTTCCCGCACAACGCAGTCGAGTATTTCGTCAGCTACTACGACTATTACCAGCCGGAAGCGTACGTCCCATCGTCGGATACGTACATCGAGAAGGATGCCTCGATCAACGATCACATCGAACAGATGCGGCTGGCCGCGACCAAGGCGCTTCTGTCGCGGCGCGATGCGCTGATCGTCGGCACCGTTTCCGCGATCTACGGCCTGGGCGATCCCGAGGATTACCTGTCGCTGCGGCTGATCCTTTCCATCGGCGACCGCGTCGATCCGCGCGCGTTGATCCGGCAATTGACCGAACTGCAATACACCCGCAACGAGATGGAATTGCACCGCGGCACCTATCGCGTGCGCGGCGAGAACCTCGACATTTTCCCGGCCGAGAACGAAACCGAGGCGATCCGCATCGAAATGTTCGATGGCGAAGTCGAGAAGATCTCGATGTTCGATCCGCTGACCGGCGACATCCTGCGCAAGCTGCCGCGCTGCGTGGTGTATCCGGCCACGCATTACGCCTCGACCCGCGAAAGCGTGCTCAACGCGATCGACACGATCAAGGCGGAGTTGGCCGAACGCCTC
>DASZTT010000203.1:0-2961 GCA_035547895.1 Rhodanobacteraceae bacterium | reverse complement strand
CCTCGGTGCGGCCTATGGCATCGCGGTCACCGGCACGATGGTGACGACCACGCTGCTCGCGCTGCTGGTGGCCTTGCGGCTGTGGCACTGGAAGTGGCCGGCGGTGATCGCATTGGGCGTCCCGCTGCTGGTCATCGACGTTGCATTCTTCGGCGCCAACCTGCTGAAGGTCGAACACGGCGGCTGGTTTCCGCTGGCGCTGGGGATCCTGGTATTTACCGTGATGACGACCTGGCGGCGCGGACGCGAACTGGTGCTGCGCCAGCTGAAACACGGCGGCATTGCGTTGGCACCATTCGTCGAAAGCATCGCCGAGCATCCGCCCGCGCGCGTGCCCGGCACCGCGGTGTTCATGACGGCGAACCTCGGCGCCGTGCCGCACGCGATGCTGCACAGCCTGAAGCACTTCAAGGTGTTGCACGAACGCAACGTGCTGCTGAGCGTGGAAACGCTGGAGGCACCGTACGCGGACCAGGCCGAACGCTTCGAGCTGCACGACCTTGGTCATTCGTTCCATACGCTGATGCTGCGCTTCGGCTTCATGGAGGATCCCGACGTGCCCGCAGCGCTGGCGGCCTGTGCGCAGCCGGGGCTGGCCTTCGACATGATGGAGACGACGTTCTTCCTCTCGCGCGAAACGGTCGTGGCCACCAAGCGTCCCGGCATGCCGCTGTGGCGCGACAAGTTGTTTGCGTTCCTGTCGCGCAACGCGATGCCGGCGACGGCGTTCTTCCACATTCCCGGCAATCGCCTGGTGGAACTCGGCACGCAGGTCGAGATTTAGCGGCGGCGGCCTCGGGCCCGCAACATGAACCCTTTCTGGCTCGCGATTCGCGCCGGCGTGACATGCGCGGGCGATGCGCGCAAGATGCAGTGACGCAGGCGCGCTCCCGGTGCGCATGCATTCCACAGTCGAGCAAGGAGGTGCGACATGCCGGACAAGGAAGCGATGGCACGCGCGAAGAAGGACAAGCGCGAGGGCAAATCCGCCAGCGCCCAGGCGGGCGAGTTCGTGCGCGAGGAGATCGAGCACGTTCGCGAAGGCAAGCACGGCGCACGTTCGACCGAACAGGCGATCGCGATCGGATTGTCGGAAGCACGCCGCGCCGGGGTGGACGTGCCGAAGAAAGGCAAGGCGGCGAAGAAGTCGAAGGGCGGCAGGAAGACGGCGTCGAAGAAATCCGCTGCGAAGAAATCCTCCTCGAAGCGGTCGCGCGCCAGCAGCAAGGCGTTGAAACGCGAAGGCCACTCCGCGGCATCGAAGAAGGCGCTTTCGAAACACGCGCGCAAGGCGGCCGGCAAGCGCACGGCCAGCCAGCGTTCGGCCGCCGCCAGGAAAGCCGCGCGCACCAAGGGCGCGAAAGAGCGTTCCGCCGCGGCGCGCAAGGCCGCCCGCACGCGCGCAAAAAAGCGCTGAAGCATCACGCGCCGCACGCGCGATCGTCCGCCCTGCCTCGAAACAAACCGGAAGCGCTGACCCGATCGGGTCAGCGCCGGATCGTCATGCGTGGCTTGGCGGCGTCGGAGGTGGCGGCGGTGCAGGAGGCGTGACCGCCGGTACCTTCGGCACCGGCGGCACCGGCGGCACGGGCGGTGGCGGCGGCGGAGGAGGCAGGATGTCCCAATCCGCTGGCACCTTCACCGTCAGCGTGACCGGCTTGCCGTGGCGACGCAGCGCCACGGCGACGGATTTGTCCTTGCCGGCGTCGCGCAGCGCGCGCGTGGCATCCTCGGGCCGTGCAACGGTCTGGCCATCGACCGCGGTGATCACGTCGCCGGCTTGCAGTTCCGGAAACTGCTTGTCGTCGCGTGACAACACCAGTGCGCCGCGGTCGGTGCCGAAATAGCTGCCGAGATCGGGATTCAGCGGCGCGAGGTTCAGGCCGAACCACGGCGACATCCGGATGACCCAGCGATGTTCCCGCTCACCGGCCTTGATGGCCGCTTCGCGCGCAACCGAGGCTTCCTTCATCGCAACGGCCGCGCTCTTCATCGCGTCGTCGATGCTTTGCTGGATCTTGTGCTGGAACTCGGGCGAGCGCACCTGCGCGTTGGCGCGTTCCGCGGCCAGTTCCGCCTGGCGCGCGATGGCATCCCAGTCCGACGGTTGCAGGCGTTCGGGGGTGACGCGCAATTCGTGCAGCTTGCCGTCGCGGTCGACGGCCAGCACGATGGGCTTGCCCGCTTGCGCGTGCCAGAGCGCGCTTCCGCCGTGGGCGCCCACGGGCTTGCCGTCGATGAGCGTGATCGTGTCGCCGGGCTTCAGCCCGGCGCGTTCGGCCGGCCCGCCCGGCGTCACCGCGTTCACCCGCAAGCCGCCGTTCGTGCTCATGACGGCCATGCCGAACATGCCGCGGCGGCTGTCCGCGAGATAGTGCAGCGCGCTGGCGTTGGCCTCGTCGCCGAGCCTGGTGGAGAGCGCGGCCATCTGGCGCGCAAGGGCGTTCATGCGCGCCTGCAGTTGCGCCATTTGCTGTTCGGCGTCGTCGCTCGTGATGGTGGGCGCGGAGGGCGCCGGCGCGGCGGCGAATGCTGCGCCTGCAAGCGGCAGCAGCATGCAGAAGGCAAGTGATCGTTGCATGGGGATTCTCCAGTCACATGGAAATGAGGTGGTCACGGTCAGCAGGGCGCTGTGTCGCGACGAGGTACGGTTGCAGGTGCAGCAGGCCGAGCTGCTGCAACAGCGTGATGCGCTGCTGCCAGAGATCGGCCGCCGTCGAGGGATTGCGCGCGGCGGAAAGCTGCAGGTCCACCAGCCCGATCCGGTCCTGCAGGGCCACGGCCTGGGTGAGTTGCCGGCCATCCAGCGGCGCACCGTCGCGGTCGAGCTTCTGCACCCACGCCTGCCATTGCTGCGAACTCGCCTGCAAGGCGTCGAGGTTGTTCGCCGCCGGGGTCGCGGCATGGCGGGTCGCTCGCGTCGCGACGGGAGTGGGCTCCGGCAATGCCGCGCGCCGATGG
>DASZTT010000202.1:0-20835 GCA_035547895.1 Rhodanobacteraceae bacterium | reverse complement strand
GTTGCTTCCGCAGCGGTCGCCAGACGAGGCGCGCGCCGCAGCGCCAGAGTGGTTCTCTGGTCAAGGCGCGCACCGAAGGATGGCGGCCGCTGCGGAGCAACCCTTCGGGCCGGGGCCCATTGCCCACATGGCTGCGTCATCATTCGTCGATGTATCGACATACATCCTCCTCACTCTTCCTTGCCCTGCGGGCAATGGGCCGCCGGCGCGGCCACTTGGCGTGGCGTCAACAGGCCCCTAGTGCGTGATCGATCTGCGCAACGATCGCGTCGGCCGCCGCGCGCGGATCCGGCGCCTTGCGGATCGGCCGCCCTACCACGATGTAATCCGCGCCCTGCGCGAACGCGGTGGGCACGTCAACCGTGCGCTTCTGGTCATCGCCGGCGGGGCCGGCGGGCCGGATGCCGGGACACACGGTCAACAAGTCCCTGCCCAGCGCATCGCGCAGCCGCGGCAGGTCAGCGCCCGAGCACACCACGCCGTCAATGCCCGCGATCTGCGCGAGACGTGCCCGTTCGATCACCACGTCGGCGGGTTCGCCCGCCACGCCCAGCGCGGCCAAATCATTGGCATCGTTGCTGGTCAGCACGGTCACCGCGAGCAGTTGCAGCGGACCCTTCGCCGCGGAAGCCGCTTCCAGCATCGCGCGGCTGTCGCAATGGATCGTCGCGAAAGTGATCGGCCGCTGCGCAAGCCCGCGCACCGCGCCCGCGACCGTGGCCGGCACGTCATGGAATTTCAGGTCGGCGAAAATCTTCTTACCGCGCTTCGCCAATTCGTCGAGCACCGGGAAATAATCGCCGCCGCTAAGCAGTTCCAGCCCGATCTTGTAGAACGTCACGCTGTCGCCCAGGCGATCCATCCAGGCAATGGCTTCGGTGCGGTCCGGCACGTCCAGCGCGAAGATCAGGCGGTCGCGGGCGGGGATTTCAGTGCATGTCGGCATTGGTCGATTCTAAAAGGATTTGGTAGGAGGCGGCTTTTGCGAGAAGTCCGGATCGCCGTGGCGATGCCGGATACGCGATGACGTTGCAGGGTGCGACGCCGTCGACACGGGCGGTCAGGGATGGCCGCAAAAATGAAGCCACTGGACGCTGGCGCGACGTCACTGCAGACTGCCTGCGGTGAACGACAAGGCGATCCAACCGAGCTTCGCCACGCGCCACACCGCGATCGCGAGTTACGTCGCGGCCGCGCTGGCGTTGCTGCTGGTGATGTTCCTGCACCTGCTGCCTGCGTTGATCGCAGGCCTGCTGGTGTACGCGGTGGTCGATGCGCTGGCGCCGCTGCTCGAACGCCGCTGGCCGGGCGGCTGGGCTCGGCAATTGGTGGTCGGGCTGCTCGCAGTCATCGTTGCGGGCCTGCTGGCCTTGCTGATCTTCGGCGCGGTGGTGTTCTTCCGCGCGGAACTCGGCGATCCGAACACCTTGTTCGACCGGATGATGCCCACCATCGATCGCGTGCGCACCCAAGTGCCGACCTGGATCGTGGCATACCTGCCGGTCAGCGCCGAGGACTTCCGCTTCACCGCCACGCAACTTGCGCGCGCACATTCGGCGCAATTGCAGGTGGCCGGCAAGGAAACCGCGCACGTGTTTGGTCGAATCCTTGTCGGTCTGGCGCTGGGCGCGCTGGTGGCGCTGACGCACGCGCGCCCGGTGGATGCAGGAGGCCCATTGCGCCGCGACCTGACCGCGCGCTGCGCACGTTTCACGCAAGCCTTCCACGACATCGTGTTCGCGCAGGCGCGCATCTCGGCGCTGAATACCATCTTCACCGCGATCTTCCTGCTGATCGCGCTGCCGCTGGCGGGCGTGCACCTGCCGCTCACCAAGACCCTCATCGCCATCACCTTCGTCGTCGGCCTGCTTCCGGTGATCGGAAACCTCATTTCCAACACGCTGATCGTGATCGTGGCGCTGTCGGTGTCGCTGTGGGTCGCGCTGGGTGCGCTGATCTTCCTGATCCTGATCCACAAACTCGAATACTTCCTCAACGCCAACATCGTCGGCACCCGCATCCATGCGCGCGCCTGGGAAATCCTGCTGGCGATGCTGGTGATGGAAGCCGCGTTCGGCCTTCCGGGCATCGTCGCCGCGCCAATTTATTACGCGTACCTCAAGAGCGAGCTGACCGCGGCGAAACTGATCTGACCCGGTTGCTGCGTCTTCGCTCGCGGGTGAAACCACGATCCCAAAAGTTATACTCGCCCGCTGCGATCCCGGTTCCGCGTCATGCTGCGATTCCTCTATACCGTCGCGATGTATCTCGCCACGCCGGTGATCGTCTGGCGGCTGGCGGCGCGTGGAATTCGTTACCGCGGTTATTTCCGGCGCTGGCGCGAGCGCTTCGGCCGGTTTCCCGATCCGGGTCTGGAAGGTTCCATCTGGGTGCACGCGGTGTCGGTGGGTGAAGTCAACGCCGCGTTGCCGCTGATCCATGCGCTGCGCCGGCGCTATGCGCCGCGTCCGATGGTGGTCACGACGGTGACGCCCACCGGGTCCGAGCGCGTGCGCAAGTTGTTCGGCGACGAGGTTTTCCACGTTTACCTGCCCTACGATCTGCCGCGCGCGGTCACCCGCTTTCTCGACCGCGTCCGGCCCGCGCTGGCAGTGGTGATGGAAACGGAAATCTGGCCCAACCTGTTCCACCAGTGCGGGCGGCGCGGAATTCCGCTGGCGGTGGTGAATGCGCGCCTGTCGGAACGCTCGCTGCGCGGCTATCGTCCGATCCGCGCGCTGGTCGAGGAAGCATTGCGCAACGTGGCGCTGGTCGCGGCGCAGTCGCACGCGGATGCGCGTCGCTACCGCGCGCTTGGTGCGGATCCTGCGAAGGTCCATGTTTCCGGCAACCTCAAGTACGACATGCCGCTGCCCAAGGGCGCGCGGCAGCGCGGCGCCGAGTTGCGCGCGCAATGGGGCGAGACGCGACCGGTGTGGTTCGCCGCGAGTACCCACGAGGGCGAAGACCTGGCAGCGTTCGAGGCACACCTTGCCGTGTTGTCGCGGATGCCGGATGCGCTGTTGCTGATCGCGGCGCGCCATCCGGAACGCTTTCGCGCGGTCGAGCACGCTGCGCGAAACCTCGGGTTCGCGGTCGCGACCCATAGCGCGGGCGATGCGGGCCTCGAAACCCAGTGCCTGGTGATCGATGGCATGGGCGTGATGATGCGCTACTTCGCCGCCTGCGACCTCGCCTTCGTCGCGGGCTCGCTGGTGCCGATCGGTGGCCACAACGTGCTGGAACCCGCGGCGCTGTCGAAACCCGTCGTGGTCGGTCCCTACACCTTCAATTTCGAGGAAATCACCCGCACGATGATCGATGCCGGGGGTGCGCGCAGGGTGGTTTCCACCCAGGCGCTCGGCCCGGCCGTGCAGGAGCTGCTGCGCGATCCGAAGGAGTTGGCGCGGATGGGCGCGGCCGCGCACGCGGTATGCGTGCGCGAACGCGGCGCGGTGCGCCGCACGATGGTGATGCTTGGCAGGATTTTCGCGCGCGCGCGCTACCGACGGGAGAGCACGCCGCTCACTGCAGCAAGGTATTGACCGCTTCCAGATCCTTGACCGAGAGCGTCCCGGCAGAGTACTTCAGGTTGAGCTGGTTGATCACGAACGCATGGCGGGCCTGCGAATAACCGCTCTGGGCCTGGAAATAATTCTGCTGCGCGATCAGCAAATCCACGATGGTGCGGGTGCCGATCTGATAGCCGGCCTGGGTAGCATCCAGCGCCGTCTTGGCGGATTCCACGGCCGCCTTCTGCGCTTCCACCGAACTGATGCCGGCCTCGATGGCGTTGAAGGCGTTGCGGGTATTGCTGACCACGCTGCGGCGATCCTGTTCCAGCACGTCGTTGGTCTGGTCGCGCTGCGCGATCGCCTGCCGTTCGCGCGCGATGATGCCGCCGCCCTGGAACAGCGGCACGCTCAATACCAGGCCCACCGTGGTGTCGTTGCGTTGCGTGTCATTCCGCAACGGAATGGCGCCGATCGGCAGGCCGGTATTGTCGAGATTACCGGGACCCCAAGCGGGGTTGCGCGAATAGCTGACCGACGCACCCAGTGTCGGCAGGTGCGCCGCATGCGCGGCCGTGACGCTGTGCTGGGCCGATTCGGCCAGATCACGCTGGGCCTGCAGCGATGGATTGCTGGCCAGCGCGGTCTTGACCCATTCGTCCATGTTGTCAGGCTGCGGCGGATTCAGCGGCAGGTTTTCCGTCAAGGTCTCGAGCGTGCCGGGTGCTTGTCCCGTGATTTGGGCGAGTGCCTCGCGGTCATTGAACAAGGTGTCCCTGGCGCTGATCACCTGGGCGACGGCCGCGTCGTGCTGGGCCTTCGCATCCGCCACGTCGGTGATCGCGGCGAAGCCGACATCGTATTTGGCCTGCGCCTGATCCAATTGCTTCTTCAGCGAGGCCTCGTTCGCCTGGGCGAACTTCAGCTGATCTTCGTCAGTGAGCACGGTGAAGTAGGCCTGCGCCACGCGCAGGATCAGATTCTGCTGTGCCGCGACATATTGCGCCTCGGTCGAGCGGGCGTTCGCCTTGCTGGCGCGCCAGTCCTCGAACTGACCCAGGTCGAACAAAGTCTGGTCGAGGCCGAGCGATTCGGTGCGCGAGCGCAGACCGCCGCTGGAACCATACGTATTGAAGAACTGCTGGCTGCCATCGGGCATCTGCGCCAATGTGCTGCCCCGGCTGGTGCCGTGGCTGTCATTCAGCGAAACACTCCCATTGATCTGCGGCAACAGCGGTGCCAGCGAGATCGCGGCGCCGGCCTGGCCGATGCGCTGCTGCGCCTCGGCCTGCTTGAGCACCGGGTCCGACTGCAGCGCCTGCCGGTAGGCATCCATCAGGTTTTCGGCATGTGCCGTGGCCACGTGGGCGCAGCCGAGCGCGGCCGTGATGGCGAGCGCGCAGGTGCGGATCGCGAAAGAGTGGCGGGGCGCATTGCGTGAGGTCATGCCAAAAAATCCTTGCCGGGGCGCTTGCCCCGTTTCATAAACTGAAGGTGCGGGCCGGTGCGGCGCCCGCGAGATAAGGCGCATCGGTTTCGAACAGGCGGTCTTCGATCCAGCCGCCGTCGGGCGCGCGTTGCAGCAGCACCGCCTGCATCGCGGGCTCGACGCCACGTATGACAAACATCCTGCCCGCGGGTTTCAGCCATGAAGCGAAAACGGCGGGCAGCGACGCAACCGCGCCGGTGACGGCGATCGCATCGAATTTTTCCAGTGGCGCGTAGCCGGTCAGCGCATCCCCATGCACGCAATCGACGTTGGCGATCGACTGCGCATGCAGCCGGGTACGAGCGGCGTCGATGAACTCGGCACGATGATCGATGCTGGTGACCCGCGCGCAGAGTCGCGCGAGACAGGCGGCGAAATAGCCGGTGCCGGTGCCGATTTCCAGGACGTGTTCCCCGGCAGCCGGCAGCAACGCCTGCAGGATGCGTCCCTCCACGATCGGCTTCAGCATTGTTTCGTCATGGCCGATGGGCAGGGCGACATCGGCGTAGGCCAGCGCCTCGTAGGCTTTGGGCACGAAGGCTTCGCGCGGCACGCTGCCCAGCACGTCGAGCACGCGGGCATCCAGCACTTCCCACGGGCGGACCTGGTTTTCGACCATGTTGCGACGCGCGGCGGCGAGTTCGGGGTTCATGTTCATGCCGGTTCCATCGGATACCAAAAAGCGGAAAGCTTAGGTGCGCATGTCGTCGCGGGCAACGGCGTACAGACTGCGGGTTGCGGTTGCACCGACGAAGTGCCGGAAGTCACCGCGCTGACATGACGCCGGTCATCCGCAGCGCGGGACATGCAAGGCACGATCCGTGCCAGCGGCACAGGCGCAAAAATCTTTTGCCGATCAATTTGCTGCGCGCTCCCCGAACGGGGGCCTCGTGTCCGCGGACAATCGGCGGACACCGCGGACGGAGCTCCCGGACCGGCGCCTGCATAAAATGTGTACTCGCGCGTATAATAACGACATCTGGCAAGTCACTGGAATCAGGCAGAAAGAGTATGAACGTCGCGTCCGAACGGTATTGTGGTCCCGGACGACCGAAAGATCTGGAGAAGCGCGCCGCGATCCTGGAAGCGGCCAAGCGGCTTTTCCCGCAACACGGTTTCGAAGGCACCAGCATGGACGCGGTGGCGGCCGAGGCCGGTGTGTCCAAGCTCACCGTGTACAGCCATTTCGGCGGCAAGGAAGCGCTGTTCATCGAAACCGTCCGCTGCAAGTGCGACAGCCTGCTGCCGCGCACGTTGTTCGAGGTGGATGTGAATGCGCCGGTGCGCGGCCAGCTGCTCAGCGTCGCGCGCGGATTCTTCACCATGATGATGAGCGAAGGCGCGCTGGGCATGCACCGCACGCTGGTCGCAAGCGCGCAGCAGTCGCCCAAGCTGGCCAAGCTGTTCTGGGAAGCGGGTCCCATGCAGGTGCAGGCGGCGCTCGCCGCTATGTTGCAGAAAGAAGTCGACGCGCACCAGCTCGACATTGCCGACACCCATCTCGCCGCCAGCCAGTTCTTCGCCCTGCTGAAGGGTGAACAGCACGCGCGGGTGTGTTTCGGTTGCGGCCAGCCGAGTGCGGAGGAAACCGACGCGCACCTCGAAGCGACGGTGGACATGTTCCTGCGGGCCTACGCGCCGCGATAGCCGCCTTTCTTCGAAATGGCTTTTGCGGAAGCCAGGTCCTGGATGGCGGTTCTGGCGTGTCCGCGTTTTCACCACCTTTGCAAGTTGCACCGGGATCCGGCGAGGCAGCGGTCATGGACGACCGCCCAAGAGCGTGCTTCAATGGCGCATTGAAGCGGGGGTGCCGCAGGCGAAGGATCGCGTCGGCTGAGACATACCCTTGGAACCTGATCCGGTTCGCACCGGTGTAGGGAGCTTCGCCACTCGCCGTTCGCGTGCATGTGGTTGGCGCCGCCCGTTTTGATACGCGAATCCCTTCGCAATCGCCGCGCGTCCGTGCGGATTCCCGGCGAAGCAGATTCACCTGCTTGCATCGAAACGGAGCGACACCGATGAACGCCCAGCCTTCCGAACTGCTGCGCCAGGCGCAGACCCTCTCCGAAACCGTCACCTCGCCGATCCGCGGATCGCGCAAGACGTATGTGCGGGGCAGCCGCGATGATGTTCGGGTGCCGATGCGCGAAATCCTGCTGAGCGACACGCCGGCGATGTTCGGCAGCGAGGCGAACGCGCCCTTCGTGGTGTACGACACCTCGGGCCCGTACACGGACGCGGCCTTCACGGCGGACCTCGTGGCCGGTTTGCCCAAGCTGCGCGCGGCCTGGATCGAAGAACGCGGCGACACCGAACTGCTGCCGAACCGCACGTCCGAATTCGGGCGCCGCCATGCCGAAGCCGCGCAACTCGCCGACGTGCGCTTCCCGAACCTGCCGAAGCCGC
Organism: Rhodanobacteraceae bacterium; assembly: GCA_035547895.1. Classification (GTDB taxonomy): domain Bacteria; phylum Pseudomonadota; class Gammaproteobacteria; order Xanthomonadales; family Rhodanobacteraceae; genus 66-474. The sequence goes on along the minus strand of DASZTT010000202.1, from coordinate 13,428 downwards.
GCCGCGCCAGGGCCGGCGCGAACGTCACGCAGATGCATTACGCGCGCCGCGGCATCGTGACACCGGAGATGGAGTTCATCGCGATCCGCGAGAACCAGAAACTCGAAGCACTGCGCGGCAGCGCGCTGTCGCAGCAGCACCCCGGTCAATCGTTCGGGGCATCGATTCCCAGGGAAATCACGCCGGAATTCGTGCGCGACGAGGTGGCCCGCGGACGCGCGATCATCCCGTGCAACATCAACCATCCCGAAACCGAGCCGATGATCATCGGCCGCAATTTCCTTACCAAGATCAACGCCAACATCGGCACCTCCGCCGTCACGTCTTCCATCGCCGAAGAAGTCGAAAAGATGGTGTGGGCGATCCGCTGGGGCGGCGACACGGTGATGGATCTTTCCACCGGCAAGTACATCCACGAAACCCGCGAGTGGATCATGCGCAATTCACCGGTGCCGATCGGCACCGTGCCGATCTACCAGGCGCTGGAAAAGGTCGGCGGCGCAGCCGAAGAACTGACGTGGGAGTTGTTCCGCGACACCCTGATCGAGCAGGCCGAACAGGGCGTCGATTACTTCACGATCCACGCCGGCGTGCTGCTGCGCTTCGTGCCGCTGACGGCGAGGCGCGTCACCGGCATCGTTTCGCGCGGCGGTTCGATCATGGCGAAGTGGTGCCTCGCGCACCACAAGGAGTCGTTCCTCTATACCCATTTCGAGGAAATGTGCGAGATCATGAAGGCGTACGACGTCGCCTTCAGTCTTGGCGATGGCCTGCGTCCCGGCTGCATCGCCGACGCCAACGACGAGGCGCAGTTCGCCGAACTCGACACGTTGGGTGAGCTGACCGACATCGCGTGGAAACACGACGTGCAGGTGATGATCGAAGGCCCCGGTCACGTGCCGATGCACCTCATCAAGGAGAACATGGAACGGCAGCTCGACAAGTGCCACGAGGCGCCGTTCTACACCCTGGGCCCGCTCACCACCGACATCGCGCCCGGCTACGACCACATCACCTCGGCGATCGGCGCCGCGATGATCGGCTGGTACGGCACTGCGATGCTGTGCTACGTCACGCCCAAGGAACACCTCGGACTTCCGGACAAGAACGACGTGCGCGAAGGCATCGTCGCGTACAAGATCGCCGCGCACGCGGCCGACCTCGGCAAGGGCCATCCCGGCGCGCAGGCGCGCGACAATGCGCTGTCGAAGGCGCGTTTCGAGTTCCGCTGGGAAGACCAGTTCAACCTCGGCCTCGATCCCGACAAGGCCAAGGAATTCCACGACGAAACCCTGCCCAAGGACGCCGCCAAGACCGCGCACTTCTGTTCCATGTGCGGCCCGAAGTTCTGCTCGATGAAGATCACCCAGGACGTGCGCGACTACGCGCGCGAACACGGCGTCGACGCGCCTACGGCACTGGGCGAAGGCATGGCCGAGAAGGCGGCCGAATTCCGCGCGCAAGGCGGCGACGTTTATCGGCGCGCTTGATAGCCGGCGCCAATGGCGGCGATCGAAACAATGTGTTGGCGGCCTTCACGAACGTGAGGCTAGACTGAAACCATCCGCAGGACAGACCACGAAGGAGTTCCAGGCATGGCCACCAAGAATCAGCCGTTTCTGACGGACATCAAGACGATCCGCGAACGCGCGCGCGAACACATCAAGCGTGGCGCGGTGACGGAGAGCTACACGCTGGACCGCGACACGGTGCTGAAGCTGCTGAACGAAGCACTGGCGACCGAGATCGTCTGCGTGCTGCGCTACAAGGCGCACTACTTCCTCGCGTCCGGCATCAACGCCAAGAGCGTGGCGGCCGAATTCCTGGAACACGCCAACGAGGAACAGGGCCACGCCGACCGCATCGCGGAACGCATCACGCAACTCGACGGCAAGCCCAATTTCGAGCCGACCGGATTGGCGACGCGCAGCCACGCCGAATTCGTGGTGCCGGAAGACCTGCCCTCGATGATCGAGGAGAACCTGATCGCCGAGCGCATCGCCATCGACAGCTACCGCGAGATCATCAACTACGTCGGCGACCGCGACACCACCACCAAACGCTTGATGGAAGAGGTGCTGGCGCAGGAAGAGGAACACGCCGAGGACATGAAGACGCTGATGGAAGACTTCGGCAAGAAGGGCGAGCCGGCCGACCCGCAGCGCGGCAAGAACGGCAAGCGTCGCAAATAGGATTTTTCCGGTGCACATGGATCGCCGGCCGCGAGGCCGGCGATTTGTTTCGGCTATTCTGCGCGCGATGAACAGTCCGGTCTTGAGCACGTCGCGCGCCACGCGCATTTCCGAATGGCGCTGGCTCGGGCTGTGGTTCGTGCTGCTGCTGCCGCTGGCGATCCTGTTTCCACCCATTCCGATCGACGAGACGCGTTATCTCACCGCTGCGTGGGAGATGTTCAATTCCGGACAGTGGCTGGTGCCCACGGTCAATGGCGCGTGGTATTCGGACAAGTCGCCGCTGCTGTTCTGGCTGGTCGCGGGCGGCTGGGAAATCGCCGGCGTGCACACCTGGGTTGCGCGTGTGGAAGCGTTGATCGTTGCACTGGGCGTGCTGTTGACCCTGCGGCGTCTGGCCGAGCGGCTCGGCATGGCGCCGCCCGATGCGAACAACGCGATGTGGCTGCTGGCCGGCTGCCTCGGCTTCACCGTCTTCAGCACCGCGATCATGTTCGACCTGCTGCTGGCACTGTGCGTGCTGGGCGCGCTGCACGCGCTGCTGGATCTCGATGAAGGCCAATGGAAGCGCGGCATCGTCGCGCTCGGCGCCACGGTCGGACTCGGCATCCTCGCCAAGGGTCCGGTGGTGCTGCTGCACGTCGCCCCCGTTTGCCTGCTTGCGCCGCTGTGGAGCGATGCCGCGCGCACGCGCAAGGTCCGTTGGTATTTCGCGCTGCTGGCAGGGTTGGCGATCGGTGTCGCCATCGCGCTGTGCTGGTTGCTGCCGGCTGCGCTGTACGCGGGGCCGACGTATTGGCAGCCGCTGCTCGACAAGGTCTCCGGCCGCATCGCGCACAGTTTCGCGCACAACCGTCCCTGGTGGTGGTATCTGCCGCTGGTGCCGGTGCTGCTGTTGCCGTGGCTGTTGACGTTGCGCGCGCCGCGCGCAGCGTGGGCGGGTTTGTGGCGAGGCCGTTTCGGACGTTTCCTGTGGTGCTGGTGGGTGGTGCCGTTCGTCGCGTTCTGTGGGATTAGCGGCAAGCAGATCCATTATCTGTTGCCGCTGTTGCCGGCATGGGCGCTGGCGGGTGCGTGGCTGCTGCAACAGGCTGGCGCGCGCCTGCGGCCGCTGCTGTTCGGCCTGTTGGCGTTGCTCTTGGCAATCGCGATGGCCGCATTGCCCTGGCAGGCGGCGAAGACCTTCGGTTATTCGGCGCAGCCCGCGATTGCGATATTCGCACTCGTGGGCCTGGTCGTCGCGGCCGGTGTATGGCGCCCATGGGGACGCGACGCCCGGGCGTTGGCGCTGTCCACGACCGCGCTGGTTTCGGCGGCGATGCTGGCGGGCGCGTTGGCGCTGTTGCCGTCGCTGAACGTCGAGCCCGAAGCTGCCTTCGTGAAACGCGCTTTCGAGCAGCACGTCGCGATCGCGCATGTCTCCTGGCACAACGGGTTGTTCGGCTACACCGGTCGTCTGCAACGGCCGTTGCCGTGGATTCCGCGTGAGCAGGTGCAGGCCTGGTGCCGCGCGCACCCCGACGGCATCCTGCTGACCAGCGATCACGGCGACGAACCGCCGGGCACAACGCCGTTCAGGACCTGGCCGTATCTCCTTTCGGGCGATCACCGCATCGCTGCGTGGCGTGCCGCGCAGGTGATGGCTGCAACGCACTGACTTTCGCCACGTGCAGTCGCCTCCCCGGCGGGCTACGCTCCGACGACTGCCTTGGAGGGATCGTCATGTCGCGCATTCGTACGCTGTCCGCCGGGATCGCCGGCACGCTGGCTGCCGCTGCGGCTTTCGCGGCGCCGCCACCCGCCAACACCCATCCCGAATTGCGCGCCATCGCCGGCGCGGTGAAGGCGTCCGACCTGCACGCCACCGACGCCGCACTGGTCGGCTTCGGCACGCGCCACACGCTTTCGACGACTACCTCGAAAACCCGCGGCATCGGTGCGGCACGGCGCTGGGTCGCGGCGCAGTTCGACGACATCTCGAAGGGCTGCAGCGGCTGTCTCGAAGTCGTGACGCCATCGCAGGTGTTCACCGGCGAGCGCATGCCCAAGGACGGCGCCGAGGTGATGGACGTCGTTGCGATCCAGCGCGGCACCACCGATCCGGATCGCGTGATCGTGATCACCGCCCATCTCGATTCGCGCCGCAGCGACGTAATGGACGCGACCGGCGACTCACCCGGCGCCAACGATGATGCCGCCGGCGTCGCGGCGCTGATGGAAACCGCGCGCGTGCTGTCGAAGTACAAATTCCCGGCGACGCTGGTGTACTCCGCGGATTCCGGCGAGGAACAAGGTTTGTACGGCGGCATGATCATCGCGCAGTACGCCGCCGACCATGGCTGGAACGTCGAAGCCAACCTCAACAACGACATGGTCGGCAACGACCACGGCGGCAATGGCGCGTACGATCCGCACACCATCCGGGTGTTCTCGGAAGGCACCAAGACCAACGAAACTCCGTGGCTGGCGACGTACCGTCGCTACCACGGCGGCGGTGTGGATTCGCCGTCGCGCAACATCGCGCGTTACATGGCGGCGCTCGCCGATCAATACCTCGACGACTTCCATGTGCGGATGGTGTATCGCACCGATCGCTGGGGCCGCTCGGGCGACCAGGTGCCGTTCCTGGAACAAGGCTATCCCGCGGTTCGGTTGTCCGAATCGAACGAGGATTACGATCGCCAGCACCAGAACGTGCGTGTGGAGAATGGCGTGCACTATGGCGACGTGATCTCGGGCGTGGATTTCGACTACCTCGCCAACGTCGCGCGCCTCGATGCGATCACGATGGCGTCGTTGGCGATGGCGCCGATGCCACCATCCGATCTCAAGGTGAAGGGCGCCGTCGCCTACGACACCACCTTGTCATGGCAACCATCGCCGGGCGCGTCGAGTTACAACGCGTGGTGGCGCGAAACGACCGCGCCGCAGTGGCAACATGTGCAGGCCGCCGGCGATGCCGATTCTACGGTGCTGAAGAACATCATCCTCGACGATTATTTCTTCGGTGTGTCCGCGGTGAGCAAGGACGGTTGGGAAAGTCCCGTCGAATTCCCGGGCTACGTCGGCAGCTTCGCGCGCTTCCCGGATCCGACCAAGGGATCTTATCCGGGCTTGGTCGGCCGTCCTATCGGTGCGCCGTCGTGGCCGCCCCCACCACCGCCGCTGTCTTGCTGTGCGCCGCCCACTTCGCACTAGGACAACACAATTGCCTATAGGCTTCTAATGGTGCGCGCCGCGAGGCTTGGCGCGATGCGTAGGTGTCGCTGACCAAGGATCGTCGGGCCACTGATGCTTCGGATAGCGTCCCTTCAATTCCTTCTTCACTTCGGGATAGGTGCGATCCCAGAAGCCGCGCAGATCCTGCGTGACCTGGATCGGCCGGCCGGCGGGTGAGAGCAGGTGCAGCATCACGGGCACGCGGCCGTGGGCGACGCGCGGCGTTTCGGCGAGTCCGAACAGTTCCTGCAGCTTCACCGCCAGCACGGGCGCGGGAATTTCGCCGCCGACCGCGGCGATCGCGTAATCGAGTTTGCGCGTCATGCCGCTCGGCACGGTGATCGCATCGGGTGCGGCTTCATCGAGCAGCTTGCGTTCCGGCCAGTCGAGCAAGCCGGCCAGCGCATTCGAGAGATCCTCGGCCGACAGCGCATCCAGCTTGCGTTTGCCGGCCAGCACGGGCGCAAGCCATGCTTCCAGTGAATCCAGCAGCGCCGCATCGGAAACATCCGGCAAGCCGGCGTCGGGCATCGCGCGCCGCAGCCAGTCGACGCGTGCGCGCAGGCGCGTTGCCGCCTCGCTCCAGGGCAATGCTGCGAGCCCGCGTGCGCGAACGGTCGCCAGCAGCGCGGGCAGCGCGTCTTCCGCGGTGACGGCAACGGCGCGGCGTTCCAGGACGAGTGCGTCGAAACGCCGCTCTTCGAAAGCCTCGACCACGTCGTTCGCATTCATCCGCAGCACGCGTTCGCGTTTGAACCACTGCGGATAATCGCGTTCGAGCAGCGCGGCGTCGAATGGTGCGGCGGCGAGTATCAAGCTGTCGCGCGTGTCGAAGCGCGCCTCGGTGATCACGAGCCAGGGTTCGCCGAACACGGCCGAGGCTTCGTGCAGCCGCGCGCCGCGGCCATTGGCGAGTTGGTAGCGGCGCGGATCCTTCGCGTCCTGTTTTGCGACCCGGTCCGGAAACGCGTGCAGCAGCAGGTTGCCCACGCTCAGCGCATCCGGCGTGCCGCTGGCGCCGTGCCGGAGGCCGAGCCGCTTGCGCCAGCCGCGCGCGGCTTGTTCGATGGCGGACAGTGCGCCGGTGTCGGCGTCGCGTGCCGTTCGCGCACCACCGTCGCGGAAGCGATGCAACGCCGCGACCCGCGCGCGCAAGTCGTCGTTGAATTCGCCGCGCAGCGGTGAGCGCGCCTCCAGCAGCGCCAGCAAATCGGCGAGCAGCGGGTGCAACGGTTCCGGCGCGCGCAGCGCTGCCGCGGCCATGCGCGGGATCGACCCCACGCGCAGCATTTCGCGGCCCAGCGACGTGATGCGCAGCTCGGCGTCGATGGCACCCAGCCGTTGCAGCAGATCGCGCGCCGCGGCCATCGCGCCGACCGGCGGCGGATCGAGCCAGTGCAGTGCCGAGGCCACGTCTTCACCGACGCCCCATGCCGCGAGTTCCAGCGCGAGGCCGGACAATTCCGCCTGCGCGATCTCGGGCGTGCGCGAGGATTCGAGCCGCCTGCTTTCCGGCCACAGGCGATACGCGTTGCCGGGTGCAACGCGGCCCGCGCGGCCGGCGCGCTGGTCGGCCGCGGCCTGGGAAATGTTGACGGTCGCAAGCCGTGTGAAACCCGAATTCGGATCGAAGCGCGGTTCGCGGGCCAGCCCCGTGTCGACCACGGCACGCACGCCCGGCACCGTGATCGAGGATTCGGCGACGTTGGTGGCGAGGATCACGCGGCGAACGCCGGGTTCGCCCGGCGCAAGCGCGGCCTGCTGGTCGGCCAGCGCGAGCTCGCCGTGCAGCGGAAGGATTTCGACCTGCGACGCGGATTCCTCCAGCATCCGCCGCGCCTGCGCGATCTCGCGCCGGCCCGGCAGGAACACCAGCACGTCGCCGCCGGTTTCCGCGAGCGCCGCTTGAACCGCGCGCCGCAGTTGCGCGGGTTCGTTCTCGCCGCGCCGCGCGGGCGGATATTCGATGCGGACGGGAAACGTGCGGCCCTCGCTGCGCAACACCGGCGCCGACAACCACTCCGCGACACGCGTTCCGTCCAGCGTTGCCGACATCACCACGATGCGGAGATCGGGGCGCAACGACGCCTGCACGTCCAGCGCCAGCGCCGCACCCAGGTCGCCGGCCAGGTGCCGCTCGTGGAATTCGTCGAAGATGATCGCGCCGACGTCCGGCAGTTCCGGGTCGTTCTGCAGCATCCGCGTCAGGATGCCTTCGGTGACGACTTCGATGCGCGTCGCATCGGACACGCGTGATTCGAAGCGGATGCGATAGCCGATCGTTTGTCCCACCGCTTCGCCGCGCTGCGCGGCCATGAATTCCGCCGCCGCGTGCGCCGCGATCCGGCGCGGCTCCAGCATCACGATCTTCCTTCCGGCCAGCCACGTTGCGTCGAGCAGCGCGGACGGCACCTGCGTGGTCTTGCCCGCGCCGGGTGGCGCTTCCAGCACCAGGCGCGTGTGCGCGGCCAGCGACTCACGAATGCGCGGCAGCAGTCGTGCGATGGGAAATTCCGGGGGATCCATCGCGTCGATTGTAAAAGTGCGCGCGTCGAAGCCCGATGCGACGTGCCATTCGCATCGCATGACGCGCAAACCGGCCGAATGTGACGACCATCCCGGATCAGCCGCCAGGCCGTCGCGCGCATGACCTATGGCACATACGTCACCGAAATCCGATATGTAGGTTCCGTAACAGGGAGTACTCCGGGCTTCGCCCGACCATCCATTGTTTCGACGCGCGGTTGCGCGTCGCGGGTGAGTGCGCGCAACGGATGCGCATCACAAACGATCACTCCACCGCCGTTTTTTTGCACGTGATTCCTGTCGTTCGAAGGACTGGGCGAATCAAAGACACAGGCGCAACCACCGTCTGCGCTTGGCACAAGGCGTGCATGAAAATTTTCATCGGGGATTCCCGAAATCACGTCTGTCAATTCGTCTGGCGCACTTCCGGTGCAGCCGCAGATGCGTTTGCACGACCGCTTGGATTGTCACCTGACCATTGAGGGGAATAAGCAATGAACAAGATTTACAGCTTGGTGTGGAATCGTTCTCGCAATCAGATCGAAGTCGCTTCGGAGCTTGCGCGCAGCCACGGCGGTGGCGGATGCGTGGCTTCCGGGCGACGTACTGGGCTGCGGCACGCTGCACTCACGTTGGCGGTGGTGGCGGCAATAAACATTGCACCCGCAGCTTTTGCGGGAACGGATTGCTCCTTGGCATCCAACGGTACCGCCAGCGGAACCGGTTCGACCGACTGTGGTGCGGGCTCTCTTGCAAGTGGCGCTGAATCGAGCGCATTTGGCTACAACGCAAATGCCGGCGGGCAGAATTCGGTGGCGGTGGGCTTCCAGGCGTATGCCACCGGATTGAACGCGATTTATCTGGGCGCCCATACCGCGGCCGGCACTGGCTCCACGGCTGAAAGCGCCATCGGCATCGGTACGGATGTGACGGCGTCACAAGCCGATGCGATCGCGATGGGACGTCAGAGCAGGGCCACCGCGGCAGCCGCGATTGCCATCGGCCTCTCGGCGCAAGCGGCGAACGTGAACTCGACCGCAGTGGGTTATCTCGCCAAGGCCACGGGGGATCAGGGCACCGCGATCGGCTTTCAGGCAGTCGCGAGTGGACAGGATGGCACGGCGCTGGGCGATCTGAGCCAAGCGACCGGCGTCAACGCCACCGCATTGGGCAACCAGATTGTCGCGGCGGGCGACGGCAGCATCGCGATCGGTGCAAATACCGGTGTGGCCGTCGATGCAGCGTCGACCAACGGCGTCGCGATCGGTTGGGGATCGACCGTTGTCGGCGCGCCCTCGGGCATCGCCGTGGGTGACACGGCCAGCGCCAAGGCTGCCAATGCCATTGCACTCGGCTCCGACACCGTGGCCGGGGGAGCGAGTTCCACGGCGCTCGGCCAGGGTGCACAAGCCACCACCGACTTCTCGACCGCCGTCGGTCGTGGATCGCTGGCGACCGGCAAGGTTGCCCTCGCCGCCGGCAACGTGGCCCGTGCACAGGGCGATTACTCGGTGGCGTTCGGATCGGGCGCATACGCTGTGGACAAGGCCGTTGTTGCCATCGGCATGGGCGCAGGCGCCAAATCGACCGTGGGCAGCGCCTATTCCATCGCGCTGGGCGTCGCGTCCGGTGCGTACGTGAGCGGCGCACAGAACACCGCGATCGGCGGCGGGATTCCCGGCGCCATGCGAGGCGCCGGTTCCGGTGTCACGGGAGCACGCAACATTGCGTTGGGCGTTGGCGACGGCAGCGTGACCTATGACGGCACCGTGAAAGCTGCCGCAGGCAGCCTCGTCACCGGCAACGACAACATCGCCATCGGCACCAATGCCGGCATCGGCGTCACCGCCAACGCCACGACGTCCATTGGATTGAATGCCATGGCGAGCGGAACTGATGCGGTCGCGCTGGGCAATGATTCGCAGGCGCTGGCGGCTTCGACCGTCGCGCTCGGCGACAGCAACATCGTCGCTGCGACCGCGGGTACGGGTTCGATTGCGGGCGGCCATGATTCGCAGGTGCTCGGCGGCACCGGCGCCGTCGCGCTGGGCGAAGGGCAGATTGCCAACGGCAATGGCGCGGTCGCGATCGGCGATCCCAACAGTGCAACGGGCACTGGCGCAGTGGCGGAAGGAGCGGACGATACCGCGACAGGAAATGGCGCGGTCGCGATCGGCAATGGCAACACTGCCGGCGCCCTTGGGGCCGTTGCGCTCGGCAATGCTTCCACCGCGACGGGCACCAGCGACATCGCACTGGGCAACAATGCGGCTTCCAACAGCAACGTCGCGCCCGGTGCCGGATCGGCGGTCGCCATCGGCCAGAACGCGCAGGGCTTGTTTTCGGGTGCGACCGCGATCGGGAACAATGCAAACGCAGCCTCGCAGGGAGCAACCGCCGTTGGCACTGGCTCGAAAGCCGCTCTCGCTGCGGTGGCGATGGGCTGGAACGCCAATGCAGGCGGTTTTGCGGTAGCGATCGGCAACAACGTAAGCGCTGCGGGAGGGAACTCGGTCGCCCTTGGCGCCAATACCTCCGCGGCAGGGGGAAATGCCATCGCTCTTGGCACCACTGCAACCGCCTCGACCGGGAATGCCATCGCCATCGGTAATGGCGCGGCAGCCTCCGCGCAGACCAACGATGTTGCGCTCGGCGCGGGCAGCGTGACCGCCACCGTCGTTGGAACTTCCAGCGCCACGATCGACGGTCTCACCTATTCCGGTTTCACAGGCACCACGCCGGGCTCGACGGTCAGCATCGGCGCGGCGGGTGCGGAGCGCACGCTGACCAACGTTGCGGCGGGACGCGTCGATGCCGCCAGCACCGATGCGATCAACGGCTCGCAGCTCTACAGCGTGGCGGATACGCTCTCGACCCGGATCGCGGATACCGAGACACATTATTACGACGTCAACGACGGCGGCACCCAGGGCGGCAATTACAACAACGACGGTGCGACGGGGGTGGATTCGCTCGCCGCGGGCGTGGGAGCTGCGTCGGCCGGCGCCAGCGCGGTCGCGGTGGGGACGGGCGCGATCGGGCTGGGGAACAATTCCATCGCCGTGGGTTACGGTGCGTATGCGCAAGGCGACTATTCCTCGGCGATCGGCTTCGGCGCGTACGCTGCCGGTTCGGCGGTCGCGCTCGGTGACGAGGCGCATGCGAACGGTGGTTTCGCGGTTGCGGTCGGCCGCAACAGCAGTGCAGGTTATCAATCCACGGCGATCGGCTACAACGCCGCGGCCAACGTGAACACCGGCGTCGCGCTCGGCAACGGTGCCGTCGCCAACAACGCCAATGATGTGGCGCTGGGTTCGGGCAGCAGCACGGCGACACCATCGACGGGCCCGTACACGATCAATGGTGGAACCATCGCCGCGACCACGGATACGAATGGCGTGGTGAGCGTGGGTTCGGCGGGCAAGGAGCGCCAGATCCAGAACGTCGCCGCCGGCACGATCAGCGCGACCAGCACGGATGCGGTGAACGGTTCGCAGTTGTACGCGGTCGGCACGCAGGTCAACACCAATACCGGCGACATCGCGACGCTGCAGTCGGACCAGACGCACTATTACAGCGTCAACAACAACATCCGCCTCGTCAATGATCCGACAGTGCCGGCGACAGGTCCAGGCAGCAACTACGACAATGATGGCGCGACGGGCGATGGAGCGGTAGCGGCCGGTGTAGGCGCGACGGCCGCCGGCAAGGAATCCATTTCCCTCGGTTACCAGGCCAACATCGCGAGCACGTTCACGACGCCGATCGCAGACAGCGACTTTTCGGTCTCGATCGGCGGTGGCGAACCGTCCGACGTGTACGCGGATGCAGCCAGCGGCATCACCTATACCGGCGCACAAATTGCCGGGATGTACAGCACCTCGGTCGGCTGGGGCACCGAAGCCTTCAATCGCGGCGACACCGCGGTCGGTTCCCATGCCCATGCCGGCGATCTCAACCAGGACGGCACCATCGAAACCTACGACACCGCGTTGGGCTACGACGCCAATGCGATCGGGGGCGCCAGCCTCGCCGTCGGTGCGTTCAATCATGCACTCGGTCCGTCCAGCGTCGCGATCGGCTTCACTGCCCTCGCGCAGGGCGCCAACACCATTGCCATGGGTCCGGCGGCGCAAGCCATCGACGACAACAGTGTCGCGATCGGATCCTCGGCCATCGCACAGACTGGCGAATCGGTCTCCATCGGCGACAGCAACACGGCAAGCGGTGACGGCGCAGTAGCTGCCGGCGGCGGCAATGTCAACACCGCGACCGGCACGGGCATTCTCGCCATCGGTGACGGCAACACGGCCGGATCGACGGCTGGTGCAACGCTGAATCCAGGCGGCACCACCGGTTCCGTGGCACTGGGTTCCGGCAACACGGCCGGCGATAGTTTCGTATCAAGAGGGCCGATTCAGCTGCTTCTTTCGCCCGGCAATGGTGCGGTAGCCATTGGCGAAGGCAACACCGCCACCGGCATGGGCTCGATCGCGCTGGGTTATGGTTCAAGTGCGACCATCGGTGCCGGCTCGCCCAGCGCGATCGACTATGGAACGATCGCGCTGGGTTATCAGGCGAGTGCCAGCAATGGCGCGATCGCGTTGGGCAGCAATGCCGATGCGGTCCAGCAAACCGTGGCGATCGGCTACAACACGAAAGGCACTGCCGATACGGTCGCCATTGGCGCGAATGCTCAGGGCAATGTCAATTCCGTTGCGATCGGCTTGGGCGCACAGGCCGATCTGGTGACGATCGGTGGCGTGGGGACGAACTCCGGCATCGCGATCGGAAACGGTGCCAAGGTATTCATGGGTGATCCGACCGACCGCGGCGGAATGACCGCCATCGGCGAGGGCGCGACCGTTTCGCGCAGCACCGGCACCGCCCTGGGCACGAATGCCAATGTCTCCGCGCCATTTGGTTTGGCGGTCGGTTTGCGCGCCGCGGTAACTGGCGAAAACGGCACCGCCCTGGGCCTGGACAGTGCCGCCAACGGCGAAAACAGCATCGCGATGGGCAATACCGCGCAGGCGCAGGGCGACAATTCGATCAGCATCGGCACCGGCAATGTGGTGAGCGGCGCGAGTTCGGGCGCATTCGGCGATCCCAACACGGTCACCGGCGCGGATTCGTACGCCTTCGGCAATGACAACACCATCGACGCCAACGACGCGTTCGTGCTGGGCAACAATGTCACCATCGGCACCGGTCTGGATGGTGCGGTGGCGCTGGGCAACGACAGTGTGGTCGCGGCATCCACCATTGCGTCGTACAACCCCGGCACCGGCACGATCTTCGGCACCGCCATTGGCAGCAACGTGGTGAGCGTGGGTTCGCCGGGCGCCGAGCGGCGCATCACCAACGTCGCCGCAGGTGGCGCGCCCACCGACGCGGTGAACGTCAGCCAGTTGCAATCGCTGGCGGACACGGTGGCGGCGGACCAGACGCACTATTACAGCGTCAATGACGGCGGCACGCCGGGCGGCAA
>DASZTT010000201.1:0-2583 GCA_035547895.1 Rhodanobacteraceae bacterium | reverse complement strand
ATGCCCGGCAGGCGGATGTCGCTGACCAGCACGTCGACCGGCGCGTCCGACTGCAGCACGGCCAGGCCGGCATCGCCGCTGTCCACGTGCGCCACTTCGTAGCCGGCCTCCTGCAGGCTCTCGGCCACGACTTCTCGCAGGAACGCTTCGTCTTCGACGACCAGCACGTGCACGGCCCTGGAATCCGCGGCGGCCCTCACGCGACCTCCGTGGAAACGTCGTGCATTTCGCGCGGCAGCACGATATCGATGATGGTGCCCTTGTTCAGTTCGCTGTCGATGCTGAGCCGGCCATTCGATTGCAACACGTACCCCAGGATGGTGCTCAATCCCAGCCCCGTTCCCTTGCCGACCGGTTTGGTCGTGAAGAACGGATCCAGCGCCCTGCTTCGCACTTCTTCGCTCATGCCGGAGCCCGTGTCGGCGACGCGCAGCCTCACCTGGTCGACCGCCCCTTCGCCGGATCGTTCATCCGCATCACCGGGCACGTCCGCGGTGCTGATGGTGATCTGTCCACCGTCCGGCATCGCGTCGCGCGCGTTGATGACCAGATTGAGAATCGCGTTTTCCATTTGATTGGAGTCGCAAAAAACGTGCCAACTCGAATTCAGTTCATAGAGAATCCGCACATTCGGGCCCACCGAATGCCCGAGCAGCGGCTGGATGTCACCGATCAGTTCATCGAGCCGCAGCGAGCGCGCCGACAGCGGCTGGCGCCTCGCGAACGCGAGCAGGCGGCGCGTGAGATCGGCGGCCTTGTCGATGCCGTCGTTGGCGGTTTCGAGATAGCGCCTGACCTGCTGCCACCGCGATCGTCCTTCTTCGACCAGTGCCTTTCCTTCGTCCAGCACGCGCTGCGCTTCGAACGCATCCTGCCGCGCGTCCGCCGCACGCGCGGCCTCCGCGAAGCGTTCGCCCGCGGACGCGCCCTGGCCCAGGCGGTGTTCCATCAACACCAGCGCCGACTTGACGATCATCAACATGTTGTTGAAGTCGTGCGCGATGCCGCCGGAAAGCTGGCCGACCGCCTCCATCTTCTGGCTCTGACGCAGGGCTTCCTCGGCGCGCGAACGTTGTTCCATTTCGCCGATCAGGCGGAGGTTCGCCTCGGCCAGTTCCTCCGCGCGCCGATGCGCGTCGGCATTCGCGCGCGCCAGCATGCGTTGCGCCACGCCGAGCAGCGACAGCATCACCACCGCCATGATGGTGAGCAGGGCCACGCCGCTCACCCGCGCGAGTTGCATCGTCCATGGCGTGGGGGCTGCGCGCACCCACACGTTGCCGACGACGGTGGTGCCCTGGCGCGCGGGCACTTCGACCAGCGTGGCGTGCTGCCTCGCGCGGCCGCTCACCGGAACGATAGGAGGACTGCCGAGCCGTTGATCGCCCGCCATCAGATGGCCCGATTCATCGTAAACCGCGACCGCATCCAGGCGCGGGTCCAGCATCAGCGCGCGGACGTATTCGCGCGCGGCCGTGCGATCGTCGAACGACACCGCCGCGGTGACGCTCGCGGCCAGCGTGTTGGCTTGCGCGGTGAGCTGGCGCAACTGCTCAGCATTGGCCACGCGGAACTGGTACACCATCGCGAACGCACCGACCAGCAGCAGCAGCACCACCGACGCCACGATGGCCGGAGGCCTCAGGAACAGGGAATCGCGCGTGCGCGGCGGCCGGGTCATGGTTCACCCGCCCCTTTCACCGCGACGGCCAGCTGCAGCAACTTGGAGCTGATCGCGAGGTGATTGTGCACGGCCGCGGCGTTGTCGATTTCGAAGCGCACCTGGCCGTGGCGGATCACGAACTGCACGATGCTTCCGGAACTGTCGGCATCTCCCGAATCGGTGACGGTCAGCACCGGTTTGCCGTCCAGCGCCTGCAATGCCGCGTGGACTTGTTCCCCGCGCGCATAGTGGATGAACACGATCTGGCAGTAGTCATCGGGACCGATCGCATCCAGCCTGAGCACCTTGAAAGGGTGCGTGCCCAGCCTGCGTCCCGCGATGGCCTTTTCGAGGAAATCCTCGAACGGATCGCGGCCCAGCACGCAGATGTCGAAAGGCGCATCCGCCGAGCTGAACGTGGCGGGCGGCCAGTTCACGAATGGGGCCAGCTTGTAGAGATAGGTGGCCTTCACCGCGTATTCGAGCGAGACGTGCGGCTGCGGCGGCATCGCGGGCAGCGTGGCGAAAGGCAGCATCAGCAGCATCGCCATCGCGCATTCTGCCACGACGCGGCACCCGCGGAAACGCATCGCGCGCGCGGTCGCTGAACGCACGGCATCGGTGCGTGTGGCGGTGGCGCGGCGGCGGCGGAATGTGGTCATGGCATGGACGGCGTCTGGTCCCGGCGATGTCTCAGAATTTCAACCGCGCATCCAGGAAGACCATCCGTCCTATGCGGTCGGCGTTCGACAACACGTACTCCTGATGCCACGCATGCAGCAGGTTCATGCCGGACAGCGAAAGTTCCAGCCTGTCGTTCGGCTTCCAGCCCAGCCGCGCATTCAATTCGGTGTAAGCCGGCACGTAGGGGTTCGGCAGTTCACCGACTTCGCGCAGGTCGGCATCGAGTTGCCAGCGCG
>DASZTT010000200.1:0-3646 GCA_035547895.1 Rhodanobacteraceae bacterium | reverse complement strand
CGCCGCGGCCTTGTTGCTGACCACGCCCCAGGGTACGCCACGCGCTTCGAGCACATCCAGCAAAGCGTCGATGCCGGCGAACGCATGCGTGTTGGCCATGCCCGTGGCGACGTACAACTCGAGGAATCGCGGCAACGCCGCATCGACCGCGGCTTCGTCGTCGCCGATCGCGCAACGCAACACCGCACGCGCGCCGCGCGACACGGTCTCGCGAACGGTTTCAAAGCACGGGGTCTCGAGTCCGCGCTCGCGGCACAGTGCAGCCAGCGCGTCGTGCATGTCGCGCGCCGAATCCACCAGCGTGCCATCGAGGTCGAAGAACACCCCGGCGAGCGGTCGCGGCAGCGGCTTCATGCGGCGGGCTTGCTGGCGCAAACCAGATAATTGACCGTGGTGTGGCGTGTCAACGATGCCTTCCGGTTCAAAGGGTTGTAGGCAATTCCGGAGATCTCTTCGAGCGCGAGGCCGGCCGCGCGCAGCAGCGCCGCCAACTCCGAAGGCCTCAGGAATTGCCGGTAGTCGTGGGTGCCGCGCGGCAGCAGGCGCGCCACGTATTCGGCGCCGATGATGGCGGTCGCGAAACTCGCCGGCGTGCGATTCAGGGTGGACAGAAACAGCTTTCCGCCCGGCTTCAGCATCGTGGCGAGATCACCGACCAGGGCCGCGGGGTCGGGCACGTGTTCGATCAGCTCCATGCAGCACACCGCGTCGAACGCGGCGGGTTCGGCGTCCGCCAGGTCGCGCGACGATACCAGCCGGTAGTCGACCGCGAGCGGCGAAGCGAGGGTCGCGTCGGTTTCGTGCAGGTGCAGCTTGGCGACTTCGATGACTTCCGGCGCAAGGTCGATCGCGGTGACGCGCGCGCGCGCCTTCGCCAGCGCTTCGCTCAACAGGCCGCCGCCGCAGCCGACGTCGGCCACACGTGCGCCGCGCAAGGCAACCCGCGCGGCCACAAAGGCAAGCCGCACCGGATTCAGGTCATGCAGCGGCCGCGATTCGCCGTCCGGATCCCACCAGCGGTTGGCCAGCTTGCCGAACCGCGCCAGCTCTTCCGGATCGGCATTGTGCGTTGCTTCGATCATTCCATTCAGTCCGCGCTGCCAGCGGCCACGATCCGTTCGCGCCAGCGACGGGCCTTTTCCAGGACGCCGGCGAGGTCGAAGTCGACCAGTGCACCGTCCGCGAGTTTGCGCGTGCCGTCGATCCACACGTCGCTGACCTGCCGGCGCGAAACGGCGTAGGCGAGATGCGAAATCACATTGTAGAGCGGCTGCGTTTCGACCTCGTCCAGCTTCACGGCCACCAGATCGGCGCGCTTGCCGGCTTCGATGGAACCGATCTTTGCATCGAGCTGCAGCGCCCTGGCGCCGTTCAAGGTTGCGGCGCGCAACGCGAAGGCATCGTCGAAGGCGGCTGCATCGCCGGCCACGCCCTTGGCAAGCAGGGCCGCGCTGCGCAATTCGCCGAACATGTCGAGGTCGTTGTTGGACGCGCAGCCATCGGTGCCGAGCGCCAGATTGACGCCCCCGCGGCGCAGCTTTTCGGCGGGACAGAAACCGGAGGCAAGCTTCAGGTTGGATTCCGCGCAATGCACCACCGACACGCCCGCCTCCGCGCAGGTCGCGATCTCAGCATCACTCACCTGCGTCATGTGCACCGCGATCAGGCGGTCGTTCACCAGTCCGAGTTGCTGCAGGCGCTGCATCGGGCGCAGGCCATGCTCGCGCTTGCTGTCCTCGACTTCCTGCGCGGTTTCCATCAGGTGCAGGTGCACCGGCAGGTCGAGCTGGTCGGACAGCGTGCGGATGCGTTCGAAGGATTCATCGGCGACGGTGTAGGGTGCGTGCGGCGCGAAGGTCGTGCCGATCAGCGAATCCCCGCGCCAGGCATCGTGCACGGCCAGCGCACGCTCGAAATATTCGTCGCGATCCCCCGCCCATGCGCTCGGGAACTCGATGATCGGCAAACCCACCATCGCGCGGAAGCCGTGCGACTTGTACGTGGCGGCTTGCGCGTCGGGAAAGAAATAGTTCTCGCTGCAGCACGTGGTGCCGCCGCGCAACATTTCCGCGATCGCGAGTTCCACGCCGTCGCGCACGAACTCCGGGCCGATGACTTTCGCTTCCACCGGCCAGATGTATTCACGCAGCCACGTCATCAACGGCAGGTCGTCCGCCAACCCGCGCAGCAGCGTCATCGGATTGTGGGTGTGAGCGTTGACCAGACCCGGGATCAACGCGTGTTCCGGCAAATCCGCGCGCTTGCGCGGCGCGTATTTCACCGCCGCGCCGGCCGTGGGCAACACTTCGATGATCGCGCCGCCATCGATCGCGACCGCGTGATCTTCGAGAACGACACGATCGGGCTCGACCGGCACGATCCAGCGTGCAGAGATCAGGAGGTCGATGGACTGTGGTTGTGGCGTGTTCATCGTGATGGAAGGCCACTGGACCCCGGCTTTCGCCGGGGTTATTGATCCGCTACGCAATCCGCTGTGCGGATTTGCTGCGCATCAATCACTTGACGCGGCTGACATACTCGCCGGTGCGCGTATCCACGCGGATCACTTCATCCTGGTTGACGAACAGCGGCACGCGCACGGTCGCGCCGGTTTCGAGCTTGGCCGGTTTGCCGCCGCCACCCGAGGTATCGCCACGCAGGCCGGGATCGGTTTCGACGATCTTCAATTCCACGAAATTGGGCGGCGCGACCGACAACGGGATGCCGTTCCAGAAGGTGACGATGCATTCTTCCTCGCCCTTCAGCCACTGCGCGGCATCGCCCACGGCATTCTTGTCGGCGGTGTGCTGTTCGTAGCTCGCCGGATCCATGAAGTGCCAGAATTCGCCGTCGTTGTAGAGGTACTGCATGTCGGTATCGACCACGTCGGCGCCCTCGACGGTGTCGGTGGCCTTCATGGTCTTTTCGGTGGTGCGGCCATTCTTCAAATTGCGGATCTTGATGCGCGTGAAGGCCTGGCCCTTGCCGGGCTTGATGAAATCCGCGCCGACGATCACGTAGGGATCGCCGTCGACGATGATCTTCAAACCGTTCTTGACATCGTTGAGACCATAACTGGCCATGTTGCGTGCTCCGTGGATGCGTGGCGCCGCCCGTGCCGTGATGGCCCTGGCCGGACGACTGACCTAGAATGACGGGTTCGCCGGGCCTGCGCGGTCCGGAAACAAGGCCCACCATGATAACCGCAATCGGCCAATCCACGCAGCCCGTGGCGCTTCCCGACTGGCGCCAGTCGCTGCGCGACGCCGTGACCGATCCGCGTGAACTGCTGGATCTGCTGGGCCTGCCGCAACTCGCCGCCAGACTGCCGGTGCACGACGCCGGCTTCGCCCTCAAGGTGCCGCGCGGCTTCATCGCGCGCATGCGCCATGGCGATCCGGCCGACCCGCTGCTGTTGCAGGTGCTGCCGCAACTCGCCGAGCTGGAGGATGCGCCGGGCTTCACGGAGGACGCGGTCGGCGACCTCGACGCCATCCAGGCGCACGGCGTGCTGCATAAATATGAAGGCCGCGCGCTGCTGATCGCGGCCGGATCGTGCGCGGTGAACTGCCGCTACTGTCTCCGCAGGCATTTTCCCTACGCCGGTGAGCTGGCCGCCGCCCATGCCTGGCGCGAAGCGGTCGAT
>DASZTT010000199.1:0-15387 GCA_035547895.1 Rhodanobacteraceae bacterium | reverse complement strand
TGTCCATGCCGTCAAGCCATCCCGGTGCGGTGGTTCCATCGCCCATCAGGACAAGACCGGACCGCGCCGGAATTTATTCCCGCAACCGGTCCACGGGAATAACGGCGCCGTCGCCGCGGTATGACATTCGCAACCGCGCGCTGCGCGTTTTCCTTTGAACCGAGGAGACCCTGATGCAAGATGATCGCGACGACATCGCTCCGGACCACTTCCGGCCGGACCGCCGGCGTTTTCTCGAATGCATGGCGTGGGCCGGCGGCGGCACGCTGTGGCTGATGCAGGGCGGCGTTGCGCACGCCGGCGCGCTGCCGAGCGGCACGGCGCAGCAGGATGCCACCTTCGGCTTCGTGCAGATCAGCGACAGCCATATCGGCTTCCACAAGGCGCCGAACCCGGACCCGGTCGCCAGCTTGCGCCAGGCGATCGAGCGGGTCAACGCGCAACCACGGCGGCCGGACTTCGTGGTGCACACCGGCGACCTGTCGCACCTGTCGAAACCCGAGCAGTTCGACACCGTGGCCGAACTGATGAAGGAAGCGAAGACCGGCCAGGTGTTCTACATCCCCGGCGAGCACGACGTGATCGGCGACGACGGCAAGGCCTTCTTCGCGCGCTTCGGCGGCGGCGTGGACGGCAACGGCTGGTACAGCTTCGACCACCACGGCGTGCACTTCATCGCGTTGGTGAACGTGCGGCACCTGCAAGGCGCGGGTCTGGGTTTCCTCGGACCCGATCAGATCGCCTGGCTGAAGCAGGATCTGGCGGGCCGTTCCGCCAGCACGCCGATCGTGGTATTCGCACACATGCCCATGTGGCCGCTGTATCCGGCCTGGGGCTGGGGCACGCAGGACAGCGCGCAGGCGTTGGCGCTGCTGAAACGCTTCGGTTCGGTGACGGTGTTGAATGGACACATCCATCAGATCCAGCAGAAGGTGGAGGGCACCCTCACCTTCCACACCGCGCGTTCCACCGCGTATCCGCAACCCGCGCCCGGCGTCGGACCCGCACCCGGTCCGTTGCAGAACCTGCCCGCCGGCAAGCTGCACGACTACATCGGCGTCCGCGACGTGCGGCACGTGCGCGGCACCCAGGCGCTCGCCATCACCGATCACACACTGGCCTGAATCTCGTCCCTGTCCGGAGTACTTCCATGCAACGCTTGTTCGCCGCAGCCGCCCTGCTGCTCGCCGCCTTGTCCACGCAGGCCGCTTCGCCAAAGCCGGCCGTCTACCAGGTCGGGATCCGCAACTTTCATTTCCAGCCGATGCAACGGGTGGTGCCGGCCGGGTCGACCGTGACCTGGACCAACCACGACGAGGAACCGCATGTCGTCACCAGCACCGGCGGTCAATTCAAGTCGTCACCCGCGCTGGACACCGATGATCGGTACAGCGCGGTGTTCACCAGACCGGGCACATACGCGTACTACTGCTCGATCCATCCGCAGATGACGGGCACCATCGTCGTCAAATGAAAACGGGGCAGCTTGCGCTGCCCCGTTGCTCCGTCCATCGAGCCGTTCAGTGCGGCTGCGGTTGCGGGGGCGGCAACGATTCCAGATCGTCGCCATCGTCGTCCGCGTGCTCCGCCGCGTGGGTCTCGCCGATCACCAGGTACACCGCCGGCACCACGAACAGCGTGAACAGCGTGCCGATCGAAAGGCCGGTGAAGATCACCAGGCCCATGTCGTGGCGGCCCGCCGCGCCCGCGCCCCCGGCGAACACCAGCGGCACCACGCCCAGCACCATGGCCATCGTGGTCATCAGGATCGGACGCAGACGCACCGTGGCGGCTTCCTCGATCGCGTCGC
Organism: Rhodanobacteraceae bacterium; assembly: GCA_035547895.1. Classification (GTDB taxonomy): domain Bacteria; phylum Pseudomonadota; class Gammaproteobacteria; order Xanthomonadales; family Rhodanobacteraceae; genus 66-474. Next base: position 13,577 of record DASZTT010000199.1, on the reverse strand, counting down.
GCTTGCTGTAGCCGTGTTCGCGCTGCAACTGGTTGGCGAACTCCACCATCAGGATGCCGTGCTTGCTGATCAGGCCAACCAGCGTCACCAGGCCCACCTGGGTGTAGATGTTGAGCGAAGCGAGCCCGAGGTTGATGAAAAGCAGCGCACCGAAGGTCGCCATCGGCACCGCCACCAGGATCACCAGCGGATCGCGGAAGCTCTCGAACTGCGCCGACAACGCCAGAAACACGATGATGATCGCGAACATCAGCGTGAACAGGAAGCCGCCGGACTCCTGCATGAACTGGCGTGACTGGCCGGCGTAGTCCGCGGTGTACCCCGACGGTGCTACCTGGTTCAACGTGTCCTGCATGAAGGTGAGCGCCTGGCTCAGCGACACGCTGGGCGCGATCACGCCCGAGATCGTGGCCGAATTCAACTGCTGGAAGTGGTTGATCGATTCCGGCACCGTCTGGTAGGTGAGGTGCGCGACCGTGGAAGCCGGGATCATGCCGCCCGACGGCGTCTTGATGTAGTAGTTGTCGAGCTGCGCCGGATTCAGGCGGTCCACCTGCGCGACCTGCGAGATCACGCGATACGAACGTCCCGAGATCGAAAAATAGTTGACGTAGTTGCCGCCCAGCGCCGCCGACAGCGCGGCACCGACGCTCTGCTGCGTCAGCCCGAGCGCGGACACCTTGTCGCGATCCAGCGTCACGGTCGCCTGGGGCTGGTCGATCTTGAGATCCGAGTCGACGAAGAAGAACATGCCCGAGGCCTGCGCCTTCGCCAGCACCTGATGCGCGACGTCGTTGAGGTTCTGCAGCGGCTCGGTGGTTTTGATCACGAACTGCACCGGCAGGCCGAACGCGCCCGGCAGCGAGGGGAACTGGAACACCGCCATGCGCGCGCCGGCGATGTTGTTGAGCTGGGGCTGGATGGCCTGCTGGATGTCGGTGGCGCTGCGGCTGCGGTCGCCCCATGGCTTCAGCATGATGCCCGAGAAGCCCTGGTTCACCGCGCCCATGCCGGTGAACTGGAAGATGTGGGTGTATTCCGGCAGCGACTTGGCGATGTCGAACACCTGCTTCGTGTACATCCCCATCTGCGTGATGGTGGCGTTGGGCGGACCCTGGGTCTGCGCCAGCACGATGCCCTGGTCTTCCTGCGGCGCAAGTTCCGATTTGGCGGTCTTGAACAGGTACACGTTGCCCGCGAGGATCAGCGCGCCGAACACGATCGCCACCACCCAGGTGTCGAGCGAGGAGTGCAGCATGCGGTGGTAGCGGTCGCGCACGTAGTTCGAAACCCTGTCGATGCGCTGCACGAACGGCTTTTCGTGGTCCGATTCGCGCAGCACCTTCGAGCAAAGCATCGGCGACAGCGTCAGCGCGATGATCGCCGAGATCACCACCGCGCCGGCGAGCGTGAACGCGAACTCGGTGAACAGCGCGCCGGTCAGGCCGCCCTGGAAGCCGACCGGCACGTACACCGCGATCAGCACGATGGTCATCGCGATGATCGGCGTGGCCAGTTCGCGCGCGGCCAGCAGCGCCGCCTTGAGCGGCGAATGCGCATCCTTCATGTGGCGGTCGACGTTCTCGACGATGATGATCGCGTCGTCCACCACCAGGCCGATCGCCAGCACCAACGCCAGCAGCGTCAGCAGGTTGATCGAATAGCCGAGGATCAGCATCACCAGGAACGCGCCGATCAGCGACAGCGGCATCGCCAGCAGCGGAATCAGCAGCGAACGCAGGGTGCCGAGGAATAGGAAAATCACCACCGCCACGATCACCAGCGTTTCCACCAGGGTCTGCACCACCTCGCTGATCGATGCGCGGATGAAGTCGGTGCCGTCGTAGGCGATCCGCCCGGAAAGTCCGGCCGGCAACTGCGACTGGATCTGCGGAAACACCTTGCGCACGCGCGCGATCACGTCCAGCACGTTGGCGTCGGGTGCGGCCTTGATGCCGATCGCGACGGTATGCTGGCCGTCGAACGAGAATTCGGAGTTGTAGTCCTCCGCGCCCAGCTGGACATCGGCAATGTCCTTGAGGCGCACCACGTCGGCCCCGTCGGCCTTCACCACCAGGTTCTTGAACTCGTCGACGGTGTGCAGGTCGGTGGCGGCGGTCAGGTTGACGCTGACCATCTGGCCCTTGGTGGTGCCGATCGCCGAAAGATAATTGTTGGCGGCCAGCGCAGTGTTGACATCACTGGCAGTGACGCCATGCGCTGCCATCTTCGTGGGATTCAGCCACGCGCGCAGGGCGAAGGTGCGCGCGCCAATGATTTCCGCAGCCTGCACACCCTCGACCGCGCTCAACTGCGGCTGCACCACGCGCGTCAGGTAGTCGGTGATCTTGTTGGACGGCAGCTCTTTCGACGAAAAGCCGAGGTACATCGAGTCGACCTGCTCGCCTGTCTGCAACGTGATCACCGGTTGCTGGGCCGCCTGCGGCAACTGGTTCTTCACCGAATTGACCAGCGAGGAGATTTCGGTGAGCGCCCGGTTGCCGTCGTAGTTGAGGCGCAGCGTCACGGTGATCAGCGACACGCCCGGCGTCGACGACGAGGTCATGTAGTCGATGCCCTGTGCCTGCGCGATGGCCTGCTCCAGCGGCTGGGTGATGAAGCCGGCCATGGTTTGCGAATCCGCGCCGAAGTACACGGTCTGCACCACGATGGTCGCGCTTTCCGTCTTCGGGTACTGCCGGATCGGCAGGGTCGTCACCGCGCGCAAACCGAGCACCAGGATCAGCAGGCTGACCGTGGCCGCGAGGACCGGGCGTTTGATGAAGAGATCGGTGAATTTCATGATGGGTTTTTGATCCAGAAGAGCCCGATTGCCTCGACTACGAGCACCGCGTCATGGCGCGTGGGCGCGATCACTCTTCCACCGGATGCGGATTTGGACTGAACGCGGGCTGCACCTTGTTGTTGATGTTGACCGGCGTGCCGTTGCGCAGCTTCAACTGGCCGCTGGTGACGACCACGTCGCCCTGCTTGATGCCGGACAGCACCGCGACCTGATCGCCGCGGGTCGGCCCCACCGTCACCACCACCTGCTGGACGTAGTGGTCCGGCGCATTCTTGTCCTGCGCCGCGGGAGCCTTGGCCGGCTTGCCGTCGTCGCCCGACGCGGGCGGCTGGCCCTGGCGCACCACGAACACCGTGTCGCCATAGGGCGCGTACGAAATCGCGGTCTGCGGCAAGGTCAGGTAGCGCTGCCGGCTGCCCGAATCCACCGCGACTTTGGTGAACATGCCGGGCATCAGCAGCTTGTCGGGATTCGCGACGGTTGCCTCGACACCGACGTTGCGGGTCGACAGGTCGATCTTGGGATCGGTCGCGCTGACCTCGCCCGCGAATGTCTTGCCCTTGAAGGCATCGGCGGTCACTTCGACCTTGCCGCCCGTGCGAAGCGTCGCCAGCGAGGACTGCGGCACGGTGAAATCGACGTACACCGGATCGAGCTGCTGCAGCGTGACCACGGCCGTGCCCGCGCTGATGTACTGGCCCGCGTTCGCGGTGATGATGCCGACGCGGCCCGCGAACGGCGCGCGCAGCGTCTTCTTGTCGACCAGCGCCTGCTGCGACGCTGCGTTCGCCTGCGCGCTCTTCAGGTTGGCCATGTCGGTGTCGTACTGCGCCTTGCTGATGGCCTGCACCGCGAGCTGCTGCTTCGAACGCTCCGCGGTAAGGGCGGCCAGCCGCGCCGCGGCCTGCAGCGATGCCAGCGTGGCGCGGTCCTGGTCATCCACCAGCTTGATCAGCACCTGGCCCTTCTTGACGTCGGCGCCGGATTTCACGTCCACGCTCTCGACCAGCCCGGCCACGTCGAACGCAAGGTCGCTGCCGTGCACCGCGCGCACGTTGCCGACCGCCTCGACGTGCGGCTGCCAGTCCTGGTATTCGGCGGTCATGGTGCTGACCGTCTGCGGCGGGTTGGCCATGGACTTCATGAACTTGCCGATCATGATGCCCTTGAAGGTGTTGAAGGCAATCAGCAAGCCGAACAGGATCACCACCGCGACGATCACGATGATCAGGCGCTTGCGCTGCTTCGGTCGCGCGGAAGTTGCGTATGCGTTCATGGGATTAGGGCTTCGATACGTTGGCTTCGGAGATTTGCGGGGCCCCCTGCCATCCGCCCCCCAATGCCGCATACAGCGCGGCGGTGTCGGCGAGGCGCGAGGCACGCGCGGAGATTTCGGCGATGCGGGCCTGCTGGTACTGGCGTTCGGCGGACAGCAGGGTCAGGTAATCGACCGCACCGACCCGGTATTGCGCACGCGTCAGCGACAACAGCTTCCCGGCATCCTGTTCGGACGTGCTTTGCGCTTTCAGCGATTGCGCGTCGTAGTCGAGCGCCTGCAGCGAATCGGCCACGTTCTGGAACGCGACCAGCACGGTCTGTTGCCAGTCGGCCAGGGCCGCATCCATGCCCGCTTCGGCGGCGCGCTTCTGATGCAGCAACTGGCCGCCGTGGAACAGCGGTTGCAGCAACCCGAGCCCGATCGACCAGCCGCCGCTGCCCGCGGCGAGCAGGCCGGATTCGGTGAGCGACTGGCTGGTGAGGCTGCCGTTCAACGTGAGCTTGGGCAGCATGTCGGCGGTCGCGACCCCGACCGCCGCGGTCGCCGCGTGCAATTGCGCCGAAGCGGCGCGGATGTCGGGACGCTGCGCGACCACCGTGGACGGCAGGCTGACCGGAATGTCGGTAGGCAGCGTGACATCGGCCAGCGTCACCGGCTGCATCTTCAATTGCGCCGGGGTGACGCCGAGATACGTCGCAAGCTGGTTCTGCGTCGCCGAAAGCTGCTTCTCCAGCGGCGGCAGCGTCGCTTCGGTGGCCGCGAGCTGCGAGCGCACGGCGAGCGTGTCGGACAGCGACTTGGCGCCGATCGCCTGCTGCTTCTGCGCGATGTCCAGTTCCTGCTTGAGCGAAGCGACGATCTCTTGCGTGGCCTTCACCTGCTCGCGCAACGAGGCTTCCTGCAAGGAAGCGGTGATGACGTTCGCCGCCAGCGTCAGGTAGGTTGCATCGAGTTGCGCCTGGCTGACATCGGCCTGCGCCTGCTGCTCTTCGATGCCGCGGCGCACGCCACCGAAGATGTCGAACACGTAGCCGACGCTGACACCCGCGTTGTAGACGGTGAAGGGCCCGAGCGCCTTGCCGGTTCCGGTCTGCGCGGCGGGTTCCTTGGCGCGGGTGGCGCCGACGTTCGCGTCCAGCGACGGGAACAGGCTGCCGCGCGCGGCCTTCGCGGTTTCCTCGGCCTGCCGCAACGCGGCCTGCGCGGCGGTGATCGACGGCGAATGCTGGAACGCCTGTTGCACGCGGCGGTCGAGTTCGGCGTTGCCGAACGTGGTCCACCAGCGCTGCGGCACGTTCTCGCCTTCGAGGAAGCGCTGCGCGTCGCCGCCGGCGGTGTCGGCGGTGACCGTGGATTGCGGCAGGGGCGCGGCCGTGTAGCGGTCGACGGCGGGCGAGGCCGGAACCCGGAAATTCGGGCCGACCGCGCAACCGGCAAGCGTCATGATCACGATCGTCAGCGTGGCCCGCCTTGCGGCAGACTTGAGTGGAGTCATGGGATGCGTCATCAGGCGGGAAACGGTCTGAAGCGTTCTGCAAGGCGCCGAAACGGCTAACTACTTAACTGAACTGCGCGGTATTGTATTTACGACCGAGCCATTGTGCAAGGACTGCATGGATGTCGAAAGGGCAGAATGTCACGGCTTCGCGGATGACAGTTGTCACGGCGGTGGCCTCGCTGATGGCGTTGATGCTCAACGACGAGCGGGATCAGCTCGATTCGACACGCACGCGAAGAAAATCATCCGGACGCGGCAGGGCGATGCGCCTCGGCGAGGTACTCCCGGCTCTGCATCTCGATCAGGCGGCTTTCGATGCGCGCGAACTCGCCGCGCAGACGCGTGCCGTCGTAAAGCTCCACCACCGGCACCTGCGCGGTCACCGCGAGTTTCACGCGGCGGTCGTACACCTCGTCGATCAGGTGCACGAAACGCTGCGCGGCATCTTCGTTGAACGGCGTGAATTGCGGCAGTCCGGAAATCAGGATCGCGGGATATGTCCGCGCCAGCTCGATGTAGTCCGCCGAACCATACGGTCCGTCGCACAACGCCGCGAAGTCGAACCATACGGCCTGCATGCACACGCGGCGCGCGCGAAAGCCGCGGCCGTTGATCGCGAGTTCGGCATTTTCCTCAACCGTCCCTTGCGCGAGCTCCGTGAACAGGCGCGCCAGTGCCGCCTCCGCGCGTGAGTCGTCGGGCGTCAGGTAGACCGGCGCACGGGTGAGCGCGCGCAGCCGCCAATCCCGCGAAGACGCGATTTCCAGCACATCGCAATGCCGCTCCAGCAACGCGATCGCCGGCAGGACACGTTCGCGCTGCAGGCCGCCCCGATACAGGTCGCGCGGCGGCGTGTTCGATGTCGTGACCAGCGTGACGCCGCGTTCCAGCAGCGCGCGCAGCAGTCCGTCCAGGATCATCGCGTCGCCGATATCGGTGACCATGAACTCGTCGAGGCACAGCGCCCGCGCGCGCGCGGCGATGCCGGCCGCGACGCGCGGCAACGGGTCGCGCACGTCGCCGAGTGCGCGCAGCCTGGAATGCACATCGAGCATGAAGCGATGGAAATGCACGCGCAGTGCGATGTGCGGCGGCAGCGAAGCGGCGAACTGGTCCATCAACATCGTCTTGCCGCGACCCACGGCCCCCCACAGGTACAAACCCCGCAGGGCTCGGGTGCGTCCACCGAAGCGTGCGCGCAAGCGCGAGAACATGCCGGGCTGCAGCGCCAGCAGTGCTTCATGCAGGCGATCGAAGGCCTCGAGCGCCGGGCGTTGTGCCGGGTCGTCCTGCCAGCGGTTTTCCGCGACACCACGTGCATACAGCGCGCTCGGAGGCGCGCCGGATGGAACACCCTGCCTTTCCCTCATCGTGGCGGAGGGAGCCACGACCGGATCGCATTCTTCACCGCGCCGCGCAAGTCCATCAACCGACGATGGAAGAAGTGTCCGGTGTCGGGCATGCGGATCACGGTTGGCTGCGGGTCCAGCGTTTCGATCCAGTCGAATACGCCCTGTGGATCGACCACTTCGTCGTCTTCGCCCTGTACCACCAGCCACGGACAGCCCGGCATCGCGAGTTCCGCGAATTCGTAGCGCCCGACCGGCGGCGCGACGGTGACGAGTGCATCCGCGGCCAGCGACCGCGCGGAACGCAGGGCGACGTAGCTGCCGAAGGAAAATCCCGCCAGCCACAATGCATCGCCCGGCCGCGCCTGGCGCACCCACTGCGCCACCGCGACGAGGTCGCCGCTTTCGCCGTCGCCATGGTCGAACTCACCGGTGGACGCGCCGACGCCGCGGAAATTGAAACGCACCGTGGCGAGTCCCGACTCGCGAAAGGAACGCTCCACCATCGTGACGACCTTGTTGCGCATCGTGCCACCCTGCTGCGGATTGGGGTGGCAGATCACGACCGTGCCGGCGCGAGCCTGGTCCGGTTCCGGTACCGCGGTCGCCACTTCCAGCGTACCGGCCGGGCCGGACAGCGCGAACGTGGCGGGGGCGTCTGGGAAGCCGGCCGGGGCCGGCGGCAAGGCGTCGCTCATGGGTGGATGATAATGGGAAACAGCCATGAACCACCTCGCCCATGCCTTGCTCGCCGACGCCGGTGGCGTCGAGTTTGCGCTGGGCAGCGCGCACGGCGATTTCGTCCACGGCCCTCCTGACTCCGCCTGGCCCCATGCGCGCCGGGCCGGTCTGCGTTTCCATCGTGCGATCGACCGCTTCACCGACGCGCATCCCGAAGTGGTGGCCGCGCGCAACGCATTCGAACCGCCGCTGCGCCGCTACGCCGGCATCGTGCTCGACATCTGGTTCGACCATCTGCTGGTGCGCGGATGGCATTGCTTCTGCACGGAAGAATCGCTGCCGGCGTTTTCGCAGCGCTGGCTGGGGCTGCTGGATGCACGCGCGCCGGAATTGGCGGAGCCGCTGCGTGCGTTCCTGGCGTGGATGCACGCGCACGACCTGCCGGCGGCGTACGGCGACGAGGCCACCCTCGACGTGGTGTTCCATGCGCTGGCGCGGCGCCTCTCGCGCCCGTCGCCCGTCGGCGACGCATTGCCCGCATTGCTCGAGCGCAGCGAAGTGCTGCAGCGCCGCTTCGATGCGTTCTTTCCGGAACTCATGGCACACGCGCGCGACCTGCGCCGCGCGCTGCTGGCCTAGGCAGTATCCCTGGACATGCGGCTGGCGACCACGGCACGCCAGCCGAACACGCCCGCCAGTCCGGCCGCCGCGGCGGAAACCGTGCCGATCGTTCCCAGCGAAGCACCCAGCGCGCGCAGGCCGTCCAGGCCGCTCGCCACCGTGACGTCGCCGAAGCGCCACACCGCCGTCTCGACGAAATTCTTGCCCTTGTAACGGATCTCCCGCGCGGTGCGGGTGTACAGCGCGTCCGAAGCGGGTTTGGTGACGCCGTACGCGAAGCTGCGCGTCACGATCAACATCAGCGGGATCAGCGCGATGCTCACGCCGGCGACGCCGAATTGCGCCGCGCCGAACAGCGCCACCGCCGCCAGCATCGCCACGTTCACCACCGCCGGCAACACCAGTCCAGAGACGATGCCGAAGCGCGGCAGCATCCAGCGCGTCAACCCGACCTGCAGCGCCATCTGCAGGATGTTCACCGCGAGATCGATGTGCCCGTAGAACGCCGTACGCGCGGCGGCATCGATGAAGTGCGCCCTGGCGTAATCGGCGACAAGCGCGTAGGCGAGCGTGCCGACGCCGTCCGAGCACAGCATCAGCAAGGCCATCAGGCGCAGGAACGGATCGGCGAAGGTCGCGCGAAGTCCCGCCAGCATCGAACCGCCGATCGGCGTGGATTCGAAACGCGCGCCGGCGTTCGTGGCCGACAGGTACAACATCAGCCCGAGCGCAATCGTCAGCAGGATCGCGGACACGACCAACAGGGGCGGCACACCGATGCGTTCCACCAGCAACGAAGTCAACGCGGGACCCGCCAGCGCGCCGAACGCGCCGCCCAGCGCAATCAGCGGAAACACGCGCCGCGCGCGTTCGCCGTCGAACAGGTCCGCCATCAGGCTCCAGAACAGCGACACCACGAACAGGTTGAACACGCTGACCCAGATGAAGAAGCCGACGCCCAGCGCGCGAGCGCCGACACGCGCCTGCTGCGCGAACAACGGCACGAGTGCAACGAGGCACACGATGAAAAAACCGTAGCTCCAGCCCAGCAGACGTCGGCGTGGAAGGTGCGCGGACAGCCAGCCGAATACCGGTGCGACGGCGAGCATTGCAACGAAAGTGCCTGCGTAGAACCAGGGCAGTGCCACCGACCCGGTCGCACCCGCCAGCTGGTCGCGCACCGGGCGGATCACGTAATACGCGGCGAGCAGGCAGAAAAACGCAAGCGCCGACACACCCACCCGGCGTGCCTCCGCTGGCAACGGGAAGCGGCTTTCGCGGGAAGTCAGGACAGCAGGTCCGTTCTGGTATTCATGGTGCCGAACGCCCGGGTTCACCGAGGCTGCAGCGATGCGACGATCGGGAACGACGCACGAATCATGCATTGTCCGAGAGCATCGGCGGAAGCGGGCAGCCCAGTACCGCGCACGTGACGCGCAGCAATTCCGATTCCGCCACCGTGACCTTGCCGTCCGCCGCGATCGCGCTGGCCAGCGCGCGCACGGTCAACTGCTTGCCTTCCGGCGTGAGGCGAGCGAGCGTCGCCAGCGCACGATCCAGCGCGGCCTGCCAGTCGTCCGGCAACGCGTACAGGATCGACGCACCGGGCAGGGCCTCGTGCATCGCCGCCTGGAAGGCACGTTGCGCCGTCTCGTCGTCGTCATTGCCGAAATGCGCGAGCAGCGCGGCGAGGTCGCGCAGTTCATCCTGCGCATCGGCGAGCTTCAAGGTGCCTGCCTTGAAGCCGGCGGCGGGATCCAGTGCCGCGACCACTTGCGCCTGCACCAGCTTCGCGAGGCAGTATTCATCGAGATCCACGCGGCCATCGGCGTGGATCAGCCCGTCGAGCGTTTTGGTGAAACGGTCGAGTTCCGGGCGCGGCCGCCTTTTCAGCATGGGAAAGGCGAGTTGCGCCAGCGGCAGGCGCAACATCGGATGCAATTCCTGCATGCGCGCAGCCAGGCTCTGCACGGCGTCACCGAGCGCGGCATCGAACGCCTGCACGATCGTCTGCACTTGTTGCCCCCGCAGATCGGGATGCTGTGAAACGGCCAGCGCGAACACCACCGCGAGCGCGCCGCGCGGGTCGCGCGCGGCCGCGGCCAGCGCGGCGGGAATTTGCGCGTGCAGGTCGTTCGCGGCCCGGTAATCGTCGGTGCCCGGCGACGCGACCTGCGCTGCGACGCCGGCGGCCGTGATGGCCATTTCCGCGCCGCGCATCGGCACCACGCCGCCGATCGGTCGCGCGGCGCCGGCCGGCGGCGTGCGGATGTCTTCGTCGCCATCCGCGCGCGCGAAATCGTGCACCGCCTTCTCCCACGGATGCAGGTTCGCGTGCAGGTCGATGTGCTCCGGGTCGTTGCCTGCCGCGAGCCACTGCTTGACGTAGGCGTCGAGTTCTTCGGGCTTGAACCCCGGCTCCAGCGCCTTGATGCGCTGCATGATGGGCGGATGCGTCGCGAACCAGGAAGTTTGCTCGGCGTCGCCGAACAGCATGTGGCGCACTTCATCCTTGCGCGGCGCCTGCAACGCCGAGCCCTCCTCGAACACCGCGATCTTCTTCAGCGCGCCGGCGATGCCGGAAGTCTGGCGCGTGAACTGCACGGCCGAAGCATCGGCCAGCGATTCGCGCGAGCGCGACACCGCGGCCTGGATCAGGCGCCCGAAGAACACGCCGATCGCGCCGACCGCCAGCAGCGCGAGGCCGGCCAGCGCGACCTGCCCGCTGCTGCCGCCGCGCCGCCGGCCGCCGCTGTTGTCGTCGCCCAGGCCGAAGTAGCCGCCCCACATCAGGAAACGCCCCACCACCCAGATCGCCATGATGCCGAACAGCAGTCCCATCAGGCGGATGTTGAGGCGCATGTCGCCGTTCAGCACATGGCTGAACTCGTGCGCGATCACGCCCTGCAATTCGTCGCGGTTCAATTTGTCGAGGCAACCCTGGGTCACGCACACCGCGGCATCGGCCGGTGTGTAGCCGGCCGCGAACGCGTTGATGCCCGCCTCATCCTGCATCACGTAGATGCCGGGCACCGGCACGCCCGAAGCGATTGCGACTTCCTCGATCACGTTGCGCAGGCGCTGCCATTGCGGATTCGTGGTATCGGAGGGAACCTCGACGGCGTTCATTTCGCGCGCTACCGCGGCACCGCCACCGGAAAGGCTGGCAACGCGGTAGGCCGAGCACAAGCCGATCAGCATCACCACGGCGATCGTGATGCCGATCAGCGCCCCCGGCCTGAAGCCCACCAGGAAGAACGCGCACACCAGGTCGACGGCCGCCACGATCGCCAACACCGCCAGCGCGAACAGCCCCACCAGTGTGCGGCTGGAGCGCCGGACCTTGGCTTGTTGCGCGAAGAAATCCATACGATCGTCAGTCGGTCGCTCGCGCCACGGGCGCGACTTGCGGCTTCGCCCGCCGAATGAGCGGAAGCGGGCTTAGGCGAAACTGACCTTCGGCGCTTCCCGCTTCGCCGGATCGTCGATCGCCAGTTGCTCGGCCGGCGTGAACCCGAACGGTCCCGCGATCAGCGTCGAAGGGAACACCTGGACCTTGTTGTTGTAGTTCATCACCGAATCGTTGTACGCCTGCCGCGCGAACGCGACCCGGTTTTCGGTGGAGGTCAACTCCTCCGACAACTGCATCATGTTCTGGTTGGCTTTCAGATCCGGATAGGCCTCGCTGACCGCGAACAGCCGCCCGAGCGCTTGCGTCAACTGGTTCTCGCTGCCCGCGAGCTGCTGCATCGCACCCGGATCGCCCGGCGCGGCCTTGGCGGCGGCCAGCCCGTTCACCGCAGCGGTGCGCGCGGCCGTGACGGCTTCCAGCGTTTCGCGCTCGTGCGCAAGGTATCCTTTCGCGGTCTCGACGAGATTCGGAATCAGGTCGTGACGGCGTGTAAGCTGCACGTCGATCTGCGCGAACGCGTTCTTGTAGGCGTTGCGCGAAGTCACCAGACCGTTGTAGATCGCGATCAGGTAAATCACAATGATGGCGATGATGATCAGGAAGATGATCAGACCCGTCATTGTCATGTCCTCCGTAGGAAGATTCGTTTTTGAGCATAGCATGCGCGTAACCGCTTTCTGTGCAGGGCTCGCCTGCATCCTCGTTTCAGGTTTCGCACTGGGCACGCCGGCCGTCCAGACCCACGGCAACTCTGTTCCACCCGAACCCAGCGTGGTGCACACCGGCGCACAGGCGGTGTTGCCGGCGGCGCGCGTGGATGCCGCGCTGAAGGACTACGACCATTGGCTCGATCAGCTTGCCCAGGAAAACCGCACCGCTGGCCTTGCCACCGCGGTCGTCATCAACGACAAGGTGCGCTACGAGCGCACGCTCGGCTACGCCGATGCAAACACCGGCGCCAGGGTGCAGCCCGACACGGTGTTCCGGTTGGCATCGTTGTCCAAGGCCTTTGCCACCGCACTGACCGGACTGCTGGTGCGCCGGGGCACGCTGACCTGGGATACGCGTCTCGCGAACGTGCTGCCGTTCTTCAAGCTGCGCGACGCCAATGCCTCGCAGGAAGCCACCGTGCGCGACATCCTGAGCCAGAGCATCGGGCTGCCGCACAACGCCTATGACAACCTGCTTTCCAACGGCGTGCCCTACCAGGAACTGGAACGCAAACTCGACACCGTCCCGCTGACCTGCGACCCCGGCAGCTGCTACGGCTACCAGAACATCGCCTTCTCCCTGATCGGCGACGTCATCTACGCAAAGACCGGGCAATTCTTTTCGCAACTGGTGGACAGGTACCTGTTCCTGCCGCTGGGCATGACCACCGCCAGTTACGGCCGCGACGGACTGGAAAACAGCCGCAGCTGGGCGCGGCCGCACTACGAACATGGCAAGCAGTGGGTTTCCTACGAGCCCAACGACAATTTCTACATTCCGCCCGCCGCGGGCGTCAACGCCAGCATCCGGGACATGGAGCAGTGGCTGATCGCGCAGATGGGTGGCCGCCCGATGGTGCTGCCCGACTCGCTGCTGGACGTGCTGCACTCTCCGATCATCGACACGCCGACCGAGCGGATGTTCTCCAACTGGCGGCGCGTGCGCGTGAAACAGGCATCATACGCACTGGGTTGGCGCGTGTACGACTACGCCGGCGAAACGCTGATCTTTCACGCCGGCGCCGTGAAGGGCTATCGCTCGATGATCGGGTTCTTCCCGAAATACCACACCGGCGTCGTGGTGCTGTGGAATTGCGAGAGCAATACGCCGGCCGGCCTGATGCCGATGCTGCTGGACGATCTGCTCGGCTTGCCGCACGAGGACTGGGCCGAACTCGATCGTCCCGACCGTCCGAAGCCGCGGCATGTGCCGCGGCGGGC
>DASZTT010000198.1:0-17080 GCA_035547895.1 Rhodanobacteraceae bacterium | reverse complement strand
GGCGCGCATCGATGCCGAGGCCGGACGGCTGGTGGCGCTGAATGCCGAGAACGGCGTCACCGGCGAATTCGCGGTATGGGCCGACGCACTGGCGCAACAGGCCACCGCGGCCAGCGAGGAACTGGACGAACTCGCACCGTGGCTGGCGCTCGGTGATTCCGGCAGCGACGATCCCGCGGCGCGCGCACTGCTGGCCGAGCTGGAACACAATCCGACACGCACGCGCGCGCAGGCCCTCACCGCCGAAATCGTGTCGCGGCTGGAAGCGCCCGGCAGCGATGGCGCGCCGGATCTTTGCGCGGCGCTGCGCGAAACCCGCGCGACCCTGAATCGCCGCCACGACGATGCGCAGGCACTGGCGGTGGCCTGCCGCGAACGCGCCGAGATGGACCTGACGTTCCTGTGGGACAAGCAGCGCGAGCAGTTCGCGATCGGTTACGACGTCGAACGCGACAAGCGCGACGCGGCGCGCTACGACCTGCTGGCCTCCGAAGCCCGCATCCTCAGCTACGTCGCGATCGCGCAGGGACAGGTGCCGCCCTCGCACTGGTTCAAGCTGGGCCGGCTGATGACCGTCGCGGCCGGGCGCCCGGCGCTGGTGTCGTGGAGCGGCTCGATGTTCGAGTACCTGATGCCGAGCCTGCTGATGCCGGCCATCCGCGGCACCTTGCTGGACGACACCTGCGGCGCCGCGGTCGCGCGGCAGATCCGCTACGGGGCGCAGCAGCAGGTACCTTGGGGCGTTTCCGAATCGGCCTACAACGCGACCGACGCCAACCTCACCTATCAGTACCGCGCGTTCGGCGTGCCGGGACTCGGCCTGAAGCGCGGGCTCGGCGACGACCTGGTGATCGCGCCGTACGCGGCGATGATGGCGCTGATGGTGGAACCGGCCGCCGCCTGCGACAATCTGGAGCGCCTCGCCGGCATGGGCGCGCTGACGCGCTACGGTTTCTACGAAGCGCTGGACTTCACCGCCGGACGCGTCAGCGAAGGCCAGGATTTCGCGCTGGTGAAAAGCTGGATGGCGCACCACCACGGCATGAGTTTCCTGGCGTTGTCATCGCTCTTGAACCGCCAGCCGATGCAGCGCCGCTTCATGCGCGAACCGATGTTCAGCGCCTACGATCTGCTGTTGCGCGAAAGGGTGCCGGAAACGCGGCCACGCCTGCCGGCCACGCTGGACGTCGAACAGCCGCGCGAAACCCGCGCGAGCGCGCATCCGGAAATCCGCGAAGTCACGCGCATGGACACGCCGCTGCCGGAAGCGCACCTGTTGTCCAACGGCAACTACCATGTGATGCTGACCCAGACCGGCGCGGGCTACAGCCGTTGGCGCGGTCTCGCCGTGACGCGCTGGCACGGCGACGCGACGCGCGACGACGAAGGCACCTTCGTGTACGTGCGCGACGTCGATTCCGGCAAGGCCTGGTCGGCGACTTACCAGCCGCTGGGCGATGTGGACGGCACCTGCCGCGCGACGTTCTCGCAGGCGCGTGCGGAATTCCATCGCGACGACTACGGCATTTCCACCGAGCTGCTGGTGGCGGTGTCGGCGGAGGACGACATCGAGCTGCGCCGGCTGCGGCTGACCAACCGCACCGGCCGCACGCGCATCCTCGACATCATCAGCTACGCCGAACCGGTGCTGGCGCCGCCGGAAGCCGATGCCGCGCATCCGGTCTTCAGCAAATTGTTCCTGGAAACCGAAGCCGTGCCGGAACTCGACGCGCTGCTGGTCTCGCGCCGCCCGCGCGGCCCCGACGAACGCCATCCGTGGCTGCTGCACCAGATCACCACGCGCGGCGGCATCGTCGGCGAAGGCACTTTCGAAACTGATCGCGAAGCATTCCTCGGGCGGCTCGGCAGCCCCGCCTCGCCGCGCGCGCTCGCCAGCACCGTGCCGGCCGAAGGCCGCACCGGCGCGGTGCTCGACCCGATCATTTCGCTGACGCGGCGCATCCGCATCCTGCCCGGCCACACCGCGGGCATCGACGTGCTGACCGGCGTCGCGCCCGATCGTGACGCGGCGATGGCGCTGGCCCGCAAGTACCGCGAACGCCATCTGCACCAGCGCGTGTTCCAGCTCGCGTGGACACACGAACAGGTGACGCTGCAGCAACTCAACATGAGCGCGACCGAAGCGCAGCGCTACGACCACGTCGCCAGCACGCTGCTGTACGGGCCGCCCGCGGCGCGCAACGTCTCTGACATCGCGCTGCCGCCGCAATCGGCGTTGTGGAAGCACGGCATTTCCGGCGACCTGCCGATCGTGCTGGCGCGCATCGCCAATGCCAGCCAGATCGATCTGGTGCGGCACCTGATCCAGGCCCACGGCTTCTGGCAGATGAGCGGACTGGATGCCGACCTTCTGATCTGGAACGAGGAGCTTTCCGGTTACCGCCAGGAATTGCAGGAACACATTCTTTATCTGATCGAATCCGGCGCCGAGGCGCGCGGCGGCCAGGGCCGC
This sequence comes from Rhodanobacteraceae bacterium, assembly GCA_035547895.1. Lineage (GTDB taxonomy): Bacteria > Pseudomonadota > Gammaproteobacteria > Xanthomonadales > Rhodanobacteraceae > 66-474. The sequence goes on along the minus strand of DASZTT010000198.1, from coordinate 14,607 downwards.
GGACGCATGTTCGCGTGGCGCATCGAACACCTGACCGCGCCCGATCGCGCGTTGATGCTGGCCACCGCGCGCTGCGTCTTTTCCGGCGACGAAGGCCGCCTGCGCGACCAGATCGCGCGGTTGTCGCCGATCGAAAGCGAAGCGGCGCCCGCGGCGCGCCTGCCGCGGCGCAAGGCGGCGCCGGGCAGTTACGCGCTGCAGCCGCTTTCGGAAGACCTGCGCGCCACCAACGATTTCGGCGGCTTCCGCAACGATGGCGGCGAATACAGCGTGTGGCTGACGCGCGACCGCCCGACGCCGGCGCCGTGGTGCAACGTGCTGGCGAATGAAACCTTCGGCAGCGTGGTCAGCGAATCGGGCGGCGCGTACACGTTCGCGGAAAACGCGCACGAATTCCGCCTGACGCCCTGGTACAACGATCCACTGCGCGACGCCAGCGGCGAAGCGTTGTGGCTGCGCGACGAGGACAACGGCGAGTTCTGGTCGGTGACCGCACTGCCCACGCCGAGCGGCGACCCGTACCGCGCCTGCCACGGCTTCGGCTACAGCCGCTTCGAACACGCGCACGCCGACCTCTGCAGCGAAGTGACGATGTGCGTCGCGCAGACGGCGCCGGTCAAGCTGTCGCGCATCCGGCTGCTCAACAAGGGCGGCCAGATACGCCGGATTTCCCTGACCAGCTTCGTGGAATGGGTGCTGGGCGAACATCGCGAACGCGCGGGCAGGCACGTGCGCACGGCGTTCGACGCGGCCAGCGGCGCGGTGTTCGCGCACAATCCCTTCCACGATGTATTCGCCGGACGCGTAGCGTTCCATCGGCTGTGCGTGCCGCGGCCGGACTTCACCTGCGACCGCCGCGCGTTCATCGGGCGCAACCGTTCGCTCGAAACGCCGCTCGGGATGCGCCTCGAACGCCTCGACGGCAGCGCAGGCGCCGGGCTCGACGCGTGTTCGGCGCAGCGCGTGGTGGTCGGGCTCGAGCCCGGTGCTGAATTCGAACTGGTGGTGCTGCTGGGCGCGGCCGCCGACGCCGCGCACGCACGCGACCTGATACGGCAGTTCGGCGACGTCGACGCGGCGCGCGGGGAATTCGAGCGCGTGCATGACGGCTGGCGCGACACGCTCTCGCAATTGCACGTGCGCACGCCCGACGCGTCGACGAACCTGCTGGTGAACGGCTGGCTGCCGTACCAGGTGATGGCTTCGCGCCTGTTCGCGCGCAGCGGCTACTACCAGTCCGGCGGCGCCTGGGGTTTCCGCGACCAGTTGCAGGATGCGATGGCCTTGCTCAACGCGCGCCCCGATCTTGCGCGCGAACAGTTGCTGCGCTGTGCGCGGCACCAGTTCCGCGAAGGCGACGTGCAGCACTGGTGGCATCCGCCCACCGGCAAGGGCGTGCGCACGCGCATCACCGACGACCTGCTGTGGCTGCCATGGTGCACCGCCGAGTACGTGCGCGTGACCGGGGACGCCGCGGTGCTGGACGAACACGCGCCCTTCATCGAAGGCCGCGCGCTCGCCGCCGACGAGGAATCGGTTTACGAAGACGTGCGCATCAGCGGCGAAACCGCCAGCCTGTACGAGCACTGCCTGCGCGCGATCCGCCGGGCCTTGCGTTTCGGCGTGCACGGCCTGCCGCTGATGGGTGGCGGCGACTGGAACGACGGAATGAACCGGCTGGGCCTGCACGGCCGCGGCGAAAGCGTGTGGCTGGGCATGTTCCTGGCCGACGTGCTCGGCCGTTTCGCGCCGCTGGCCGCGCGCCGCGGCGACGCCGTCGCGGCCGCCGATCTTTCCGCCACGCAGCACGAACTGAAGGCCATGCTGCAACGGCACGCCTGGGACGGCGACTGGTACCTGCGTGCCTGGAGCGACGACGGTACGCCGATCGGTTCCGCGCGCAGCGAGGAATGCCGGATCGATTCACTGCCGCAAAGCTGGTCGGTGCTCGCGGACCTGGGCGACGCCGCGCGCAGCGAACGCGCACTGGATGCGGTGCTGACGCATCTCGTCGATCCCGATGCCGGGATCGTGAAACTGTTCACGCCGCCATTCGACAAGACCCCGCTCGATCCCGGTTACATCAAGGGCTACGTGCCGGGCGTGCGCGAGAACGGCGGGCAGTACACCCACGCCGCGATCTGGGTGGCGATGGCGCTGGCCCAAGCGGGGCGCGTCGAGGACGCCTGGCGCATCGCGCGCATGCTCAACCCGGTCAATCACGCCACCAATGCGGGCGGAGCGTGGCGCTACCGGCTGGAACCGTACGTGGTGGCCGCGGACGTGTACGCGGCCGACGATCACGCGGGCCGGGGCGGCTGGAGCTGGTACACCGGCTCGGCCGGCTGGATGTATCGCATGCTCACCGAATCGCTGCTGGGCCTGCGCCGGGAGGGCCATCGCCTGCACATCGATCCGCGCGTGCCCGACGATTGGGAACGCTGGACGGTGGAATGGCGCCACGGCCGCGCGCGCTACCACATCGAATTCGTGCGCAAACCGGGCGACGCCTGCGTCGCCGACATCAGCGTGGACAGCCAGTTGCAGCCGGGCTGCGCGATCGAACTGGTGGACGACGGCCACCTGCACGAGGTGCTGGTGAGGTTCGGCGAACACAGGAGCGCGCTGCCGCCGGTCTCCGATGCACGCATGGAAGCCGATCACGTTGCGCGGCCGGTTCCTTGACACGCAGCTCACAGGCTGTCGTTGAAATTCCGCATTTCTTCCAAGGGGGCAGTGCATGACCACGACGTTCAAGTGCAATCTCGATGCCGCCGGCAGCGAACTCGACCACGTCTGGAGCCACACCGTCGGCAGTGGCCGCGCGCTGCTGGCGCTGCGCGCCGACTGGCAGGCGCAGATGCGCAAGACCCGCGCCGAACTCGGCGCGCGTTACGTGCGTTTCCACGGCCTGCTCAACGACGAGATGTGCACGTACCTGATCGAATGCGACAAGGACATGTACTCGTTCTTCAATGCCGACCAGATCTTCGATTTCCTGGTCTCGATCGGGATGAAGCCGTTCGTGGAACTGTCCTTCATGCCGACCGCGCTGCAGACCGGCGGCGACATCGTGTTCTTCTACAAGGCCAACGTCACGCCACCGCGCGATTACGCCAAATGGGCCGACCTGATCGCGCGGCTGGTCAGGCACTGGGTCGACCGCTACGGCATCGACGAGGTGCGCTCGTGGTATTTCGAGGTGTGGAACGAACCCAACCTCGATGCGTTCTGGAAGGGCTCGCAAGCCGACTACTTCAAGCTCTACCAGTACACCGCCAACGCGATCAAGGACATCGATGCGCAGCTGCGCGTGGGCGGCCCGGCCACCGCCGACGACGAATGGATCCCGCAGTTCCTCGACTTCTGCGAAGCGAACAGGCTGCCGGCGGATTTCGTGTCCACCCATCACTATCCCACCGACGCGCTGGGCAGGCCCGGCGACGACACCGAAACGCAACTCTCCGATGCGCCGCGCGACGTGCTGATCCAGCGCGTGCGCAAGACGCGCCAGGCAGCCGGCGATCGCAAACTCTGCTACACCGAGTGGAGCTCGTCGTCCAACCCGTTCTTCGATCTCCACGACCAGCCATACGCCGCGGCGTTCCTGCTCAAGAACATGCTGGACGTCGCCGACCTCGTGCATTGCTACAGCTGGTGGACCTTCAGCGACATCTTCGAGGAAAACTATTTCTCGTCGATTCCGTTCCACGGCAGCTTCGGCCTGCAGACGATCCACGGCATCGCCAAGCCGACCTATCGCGCGATGCAGTTGCTGCACGGACTCGGCCATTCGCGCCTGCCGGTGGAAGGTTCGCATCCGACCGTGGATGCCTGGGCGGTACGCAGCGACGACACGCACGTCGACCTGTTGCTGGGCAACCATGCCTTTCCGCGCCAGTCCATCGCGGCCGAAGCGGTGACGTGGCACGTGCAGGGTTCGCGCCAGCCGAAAAACGCGCGCGTGCAACGCGTGGACCAGGACCATTGCAACACCCGCCAGGCCTGGCTCGACATGGGTTCACCCGGTTACCTCGATGCGAAACAGGTCGCCGAACTGGACGGCGCTTCGCGACTGAAGCCCGAACCGGTCGCGATCAGCCCGCAAGACGATGGCTTCGATATCCAGCTCGACCTGCCGCCGCATGGCATCGCCGCCGTGCGCGTGGAACTGGCGTAAGGAGCGGACATGGTCACCGGAAGACGTGCCACCGCGCGCATGGCCCTCGACGATGACGCGATGCTGGAAGACCTCCAGTGCAAGGCGTTCCGCTTCTTCGATCGTCATGCCAACCCGAAAACGGGACTGGTGCTCGACTCGACCCAGCCCGGCCAGCCGTGCAGCATCGCCGCGGTCGGATTTGCGTTGTCGTGCTATCCGATCGGCGTCGAGCGCGGCTGGATGCTGTACCACGAAGCGCTCGCGCTCACGCTGGCGGCGCTGCGCTTCTTCGACGAAGCCGACCAGTCGGGGGCGAAGGACGGCGTCGGCTACAAGGGCTTCTTTTATCACTTCCTGAAAGCCGACACCGGCACGCGCGCGTGGAATTGCGAGCTTTCCACCATCGACACCGCGCTGCTGCTGGCCGGCATGCTGCACGCCGCGCAGTACTTCGCGGGCGACGGCGCAGCCGAACGCGAAGTGCGCTCGCGCGTGCAATCCATCTATGCGCGCGTGGACTGGCGCTGGGCGCAGAACGGCGAGGACGCGCTGGCGATGGGCTGGACGCCCGAGGCCGGCTTCCAGCCCTGGCGCTGGCTGGGTTACAACGAGGCGATGATCCTGTACGTGCTGGCGCTGGCCGCACCCGAATTTCCGGTGACGCCAGCCGCCTACGCCGCGTGGACGTCCACCTTCGACTGGCGCCGCATCTACGGTCGCGAAGTGCTGTACGCGGGGCCGCTGTTCATCCACCAGTTCTCGCACATCTGGCTGGACCTGAAAGGCCTCCAGGACCAGGTGATGACGAAGCGGAAAACCGACTATTTCGAAAACAGCCGCGAGATGACGCACGTGCACCGCCAGTACGCGATGCGCAATCCGCACAAGTTCACCGGCTACGAGAAAAATTGCTGGGGCTTCACCGCCAGCGACGGGCCGGCCGACGCGGTGGAAAAATTCCGCGGCCACGACCAGCAGTTCTACGACTACATCGCGCGCGGCGCCCCGTTCGGACCCGACGACGGCACCATCTCGCCGTGGGCGGCGATCGCCTCGCTGCCGTTCGCGCCGGAAATCGTGCTGGACGAAATCCGCCATCTCGAAAACATGATCGGCCACAGCCCGCAGGGTTACGGCTTCCACGCATCCTTCAACTTGTCGTGGCCCGGCCAGCAGACCCGGGGTGCGCAGCGTCACCAGCTCAAGGACAGCGACGCCGTCGCCTGGGTTTCCCCCTGGCATTTCGCGCTCAACCAGGGACCGATCGTGCTGATGATCGAAAACTACCGCACCCGCATGGTGTGGAACCAGATGCGCGAATGCGCGCCGATCAAACTCGGTTTGCAGCGCGCGGGATTCCGCGGCGAATGGCTTGGGTGAGCCGACGACCGGCCAAGGATGGCCGCACCGGCGCCCGGCACCATGGAGGGTTGCTCGTTCGGGTTGCTTTTTGCTTCGAGAAAGGAGAATCACATGAACACACAATCCCAGCCCCGCCGGCTCGCCGGCCAGAACGCGCTGGTCACCGGCGCCAATTCCGGCATCGGCGAAGGCATCGCGCGTGAACTCGCGGCGCAGGGCGCCAACGTCGCGGTCAATTACGTGGTGCAGCCGGAGGTCGCGCAGAAAATCTGCGACGAGATCAACGCGGCCGGCGGCGGCAAGGCCGTCGCGATCCAGGCCGACGTCAGCAAGGAGGGCGACGTGCGGGCGATGTTCGCCGACGCGATCAAGCAATTCGGCACGCTCGACATCGTGTGCTCGAACGCCGGCATCCAGCGCGATTCGAAACTGGTGGACATGACGCTGGAGCAGTGGAACCAGGTGATCGGCGTCAACCTCACCGGCGCGTTCATGGTCGCGCGCGAGGCCGCGCGCGAATTCACCCGGCGCGGCATGCGCGACGTTTCCAAAGCGCTCGGCAAGATCATCTTCACCAGTTCCGTGCACCAGGAAATTCCCTGGGGTGGGCACTGCAACTACGCCACCACCAAGGGCGGCATCATGCAGTTGATGGAATCGATCGCGCAGGAACTGGCGCCGCAGAAGATCCGCGTCAACTCCATCTGCCCCGGCGCGATCGAAACCGCGATCAACCGCAAGGCCTGGGACACGCCGCAAGCGGCCGCATCGCTGGAAAAGCTGATCCCGTTCGGACGCATCGGCCTTCCCGCCGACATCGCGAAAGTCGCCGCGTGGCTTGCCTCCGACGAATCGGACTACATCGTGGGCGCGTCGATCTACGTCGATGGCGGCATGACGCTGTACCCGGGGTTTGCAACGGGTGGGTGAGAACGCGCGCAGGAGCCTGCCCGAACGGACATTGCCCCTGCGCCGATAACCCGCTACAACGGGCCGGTCGGCATGACGCCCCGGGAAAGTGATGAACCTTCCATCGTCACGTGACCTGCTCCGCTGCGATTCCCGACTCACGATGCGGCAACGCGAGCCGCCGGACAGACGCCGCTGATGCGCGCGCCGCGGCGAGCCTTCACGTACGCACTGGTGGCGGCCACGCTGCTGGGCGTCGCGGTCGGCTGGGCCTGCAACCGCGCCTTCGCGGCGCCGCAAGCGGCCACTATCGCCGCGGATCTGTCGATCATCACCGAGGCCTTCCTGCGCCTGATCCGGATGATCATCGCGCCGCTGGTGTTCTCCACGCTGGTGGCCGCGATCGCACGGATGGGCGGCGCCGGAGAAATCGGCCGCGTCGGCGCGAAGGCGATTGTCTGGTTCTTCGGCGCGTCCTGCGTGTCGCTCATCGTCGGCCTGTTGCTGGCACACGCACTGCAGCCGGGTGCCGGGTTGCATCTGTCGATACCGGCAGCCGCGCACCACGCCGCCGCACCGTTCACCGTCGCGACCTTCATGACGCACCTGATCCCGGCTTCGATCGCCGCCGCAATGGCCGGCAACGAGATCCTGCAGATCGTGGTGTTCTCGCTGTTCTTCGGCATCGCCGCGGCGGCGCTGAAGGAGCAGGCGCTGAAAGTCGTGGAACTGCTCGAACAGGTCGCCGCGATCATGTTCAAGGTGACCGACTACGTGATGCTGACCGCACCGCTGGCGATCTTCGCCGCGCTGGCGAGCACGATCGCCGTGCATGGCATCGGCATCCTCGGCACCTACGCGCGCTTCGTCGGCGGCCTCTACCTCGGGCTGGTCGTGCTGTGGATCGTGCTGGTCGCGGCATTGCTGCTGATCGCCGGTGCACGGGCGTGGAATTTGCTCGCGCGCATCCGGCAACCGGCGCTGCTGGCGTTCGCGACTTCATCTTCGGAAGCGGCCTACCCGCGCCTGCTGGAAGCGCTGGTCGCGTTCGGCATCCCGCGCCGCATCGCCAGCTTCGTGCTGCCGCTCGGCTACTCGTTCAACCTCGACGGCTCGATGATGTACTGCACGTTCGCAATCCTGTTCCTCGCGCAGGCGTACGGCATCACCTTGACGCTGGCCCAGCAGATCACGCTGTTCGGGATGCTGATCGTCACCACCAAGGGCGTGGCCGGCGTGCCGCGGGCCGCATTGGCGGTGGTCGCGGTGACGCTGCACTACTTCGCGATTCCGGACGGCGCCATCGCACTGGTGATCGCGGTCGACCACGTGCTCGACATGGGCCGCTCCGCCACCAACGTGGTCGGCAATTCGGTCGCCGCCGCGGTCGTCGCGAAGTGGGAAAGCCGGAACGAACCACAACCGGATTCGGCCGCCTCGTAACCCGTTCCGACATCCACCAACGCAGGAGAACCACCACGATGCCTGCCATCGCCTATCTCGAATGTTCCCGCTGCCACGCGCATTTGCCGGCCGACGCGCCGCAGACCGTGTGCACGCAATGCAAGGACCCACCCGCCGGCGCACTGTACGTGCGTTACGACCTGTCGCACCTGCGCGGCAGCTCGCCGCAGGAAGTGGTCGGCGACGGTGATTCCCCGTGGCGCGGCATGTGGCGTTACCACGCGGTGTTGCCCGAGGTCGAACCGGTGACGCTGGGCGAGGGCTGGACGCCGATGCTGCGCAGCAAGCGCAATCCCAACGCACTGCTCAAGGAAGAGGGCGCGAATCCCACCGGCACCTTCAAGGCGCGCGGGCTGGCAATGGCGGTGACGATGGCGCGGCATTACGGACTGCGCAAACTCGCCATTCCATCCGCCGGCAATGCTGCCGGCGCGCTGGCGGCGTATGCCGCGGCGGCCGGGATCGAAGCGCACATCTTCATGCCGCGCGACGTGCCGATCGCCAACTTCGTCGAAGTGTCGGCCTACGGCGCGCAAGTTACGCTGGTCGACGGCGTGATTTCCGACTGCGCGCGCATGCTCGGCGAGCGCAAGCAGCAGGAAGGCTGGTTCGACATCTCCACGCTCAAGGAACCATTCCGCGTGGAAGGCAAGAAGACGATGGGCTACGAACTGGTCGAGCAGCTCGGCTGGGAATATCCCGACGCGGTGTTCTACCCCACCGGCGGAGGTGTCGGCATGATCGGGATGTGGAAGGCGTTCGCGGAACTCGAGCAACTGGGCTGGGTGAAGCCGGGCCGGCGTCCGCGCATGTTCGGCGTGCAGTCCTCCGGCTGCGCACCGGTGGTCAAGGCGTTCGACGATGGCGCCGCGGCCAGCACCGCGTGGCAGAACCCGCACACCGCGGCGTCGGGCCTGCGCGTGCCCAAGGCCTACGGCGATTACATCCTGCTTGACATCATGCGCGAATCCGGCGGCATGGCCGTCGCCGTTTCGGACGAAGACATCTTCGCGTCGATACAGGACTGGGCCGCCAACGAAGGCGTCCTGCTGTCACCGGAAGGCGCGGCCGCCACGGCAGCTTATGCGCAATTGTTGTCACGCGGCGTGCTGGATCCTTCGCAGCGCGTGGTGCTGTTCAACACCGGCGCGGGCCTGAAATACACGGACGTCATCGCAGGTGCGTTGCATCTCAAGGCACCGGGCCAGGCCTGATCCGCGCAAGCTGAACTGCGCAGGCAATCACCGGCGTTTGCCGTGACCACTGCGCTTGGAGCCCGAGGGTTTCGGCTTCGCGGATCTGGACGTCTGTCCGCCGCTTTTGGGTTGCGCGCCCGCGACCGGCTCGCTGCCCGCGGCCGAACCCGACAACGCGGTGAGCAACGCCGCGCCATCCGGGCTGCCCCAACCGGTGCAGGCATCCCAACCCGCGCCGGCCTGGTAGGCACCATTGTCGCCCTGGGTGATGTCGCGGAATCCATTGCCATCGGTTCCGTACAACGCGGCGTTGGCGAGGCCCAATGACTTGCCGAGTTGCTGGTTCAGGCGCGCGATCAATGCCGCCCACAACGGCGCGACGGCGCTGGTGCCGCCGACGACTTCGTTCTGGCCATCGACCAGCACGTCGTAGCCGGTGAGCGGATCGGCATTGCCGGCGACGTCCGGCACGCCGCGCCCCGCGAAGCCGTTCGGTCCCGCGGGCACGTTCGCGTTCGCCTGCCACGCCGGCAAGGCGAACACCGCGCTGACGCCGCCACCGGTGGCGCCCTCGTTCGCGGCGGTTTCGTTCCACACCACTTCGCTGGAGATAGTGGTGCCGCTCGACATCAGCTTGGTGCCGCCGCAGCCCAACACCGAAGCACTGGACGCGGGATAGTCCGCGTGCGGCTGGCCGTCGGTCTCGCCATCGCCGGAGCCGCCGTCACCTGCGGCCACACACACCGTGACGCCCAGCGCAGCCGCATCTTCGAGTGCGGTTTCCATCGCGTCGCGCGACGACGCGCTCCAACTGTCTTCCGGTCCGCCCCAACTGATCGACATCACCGTGGCGGGCTGGTCGCTGCTGTGCGCGGCCTGCGAAATCGCGTCGTAGAAACCCTGGTCGGTGTTCGGCGCGAAGTACACGACGAACGTCGCCGCGGGCGCCAGCGCGCCGGCAACCTCGATGTCCAGCAGCACTTCCGCATCCGCACTGGAACCCGGCTGGTTGCTGCCACCATCGACGGGCACCGCGCTCACCGACGGCGTCTGCAAGCCGAGCCCGCTGAAATAGGTATCGAGGTCGGACTGCTGGTAACCGCCGCCGAGTTCGATGATCGCGATGGTCTCGCCGGTGCCGTCGCCCTCCGGGAAAGCGTAGAGCTCACCGATCTGCACCGGCGTGTAGGTCGCGGCGGGTTGCGCCTGCGCGATCCGGAAATGCGGATGCGCGACCGGGCGGCGGTCCAGCCCCAGCACCGCGATCACCGAGGGGTCCGGCATTGTCGGCGTTCCGCTGCAACCAATGTAAGTCGCGCCGCCCGGCGACATTTCGTAGCGGCCCAGCTTCACCCCGAAGGCCTGTTGCAGCGCCTGCGCGCTGCCGTGCCAGTGCAAGCTGCGGCGCGCCATGTCGCACGCCTGTTCCTGCATTCCGTGCTGCCGGCCGAACGCGCGCACGCGTTCCACGTCGGCAGGATCGGCGCCGTAGCGCGCGGCGAAGTCCGCGCGCGCCATCCGGGGTATCGGCCGTTCCATCGGCTGCCGGCGCCGAAACACCAGCGTCACGTCCATCGATTCGTCGTTGGCGCAGCTACCCAGGTAGCGCATCGCGGAAGGAAGATGCCGGCGCGTCGTCGCCGGAGCGGTGTTCTGGACTTTGCGCATGCTGCCTCCCCAGGACCGTGGCGGAGTGTGCGCGCAAGCATGCGCCGGCCACCGTGACGACCCGGTTACGTTCGGCTGAACGCGGTCAGGCGCGAGTCAGGCTGAACAAGTGGTGCGCGGAATGTAAGTGACGCGGCGTCGCGGAATGTTCAGCGACTCTCCGCAGCGTGCATGAACGCCGCGCACAGCGCTTCCATCCCCGCGCGATCTTCGTCGTCGAAGCGCGCAAGGCTGGGCGAGTCGACATCCCACACGCCGAGCAGCGAACCATCCGCGCGTAGCAGCGGCACCACGATTTCCGAGCGCGAGGCGCCATCGCAGAAGATGTGGTTGGGGTGCGCATTGACGTCTTCCACCACCTGCGTCGCACGGGTTTCGGCGGCGACGCCGCACACCCCGCGCCCCAGCGCGATGCGGATGCAGGCCGGCTTGCCCTGGAACGGTCCCACCACCAGTTCACCGCCCTCGAGAAAATAGAAGCCGCACCAGTTGATGTCGGGCAGCGCGTGATAGGCCAGCGCCGCGAAATTGGCGGCATTGGCGACGAGGTTGGTTTCGCCGTCCAGCAGGCCGCGTGCCTGCTGCGCCAGTTCGGCGTACAGCGTCGGCTTGTCGGTCGCGGTGATGGGAGCGGTTTCGAACACTTTGGATGCACTCGCTTGAGGAGGTTTTGAGTGGAGCGGCGCGCAGACCCTGGCGCTACCGCTGAACGAGGGCTTTGAGTTGAGCGGCGCGCGTTCTTTGCGCGTCAGCTCGAACGAACGGCAACGCCGAGCGCTATTATCGCGCGGTGTCCGACTCCGTGCCTCCCGCCGTTGCCGAAATGCGCCATGACCGCGCGGAAAGCGCGCGCCTCGACAATTTCGTGGACGGCGCTTTCGCCTTTGCGATCACGTTGCTGGTGATCAGCGGCGCCAACTTGCCGCGCACCGTCGCGGCGCTCGTGCACGCGCTGCGCGGCATCCCGGCCTTCGCCGCCTGCTTCGTGCAACTGGCGATCTTCTGGCATGGCCACGTACGCTGGCGCGACAGCGTGCGGCTGACGGATCGCACCAGCCTGTTGCTGTCGCTGCTGCTGGTGTTTTTTGCGCTGATCTTCGTGTTTCCGCTGCATCTGGTCTACGCCAGCTTTTTCAGTTCCATCACGCATGGCTGGCTGTCGCCGGATTTCGCCCTCACCAGCGCCAGCCTGCCGGCGCTTGCGGCTTTGTTTGCGTGCTACGGCTTGTCCTACGCCTGCATGGCGGGCACCCTCGCGTTGCTGTGCCGGCATGGCCTGCGCAACGGGCATCTGGTCGCTGCCGACGCGATTCCGGTGCACGTCAACATGCTGTCGTGGGCGTATTACGCAAGCATCGGCCTGCTGTCGGCGCTGATCGCGGTGGCGGCGTTCGCGACGGGCGCCGGCTGGCTGATCGCGGTGGCCGGATTCAGCTACGCGCTGCTCGGGTTCACCCATGGCATCGCAAACCGCTATCGTGCGCGCATGGAACGAGGAGCGGTCCCATGAAGGCAACTGGCGTATTCATCACCGGCACCGATACCGGCATCGGCAAGACCTGGGCGGCCTGCGCGCTGCTGCACGCGCTGCGCGCGGCGGGGTTGCGCGCGACCGGCATGAAACCCGTCGCCAGCGGTTGCAAGGAATCGCCGGAAGGCTTGCGCAGCGACGACGCGCTGGCGCTGATCGCGGCGAGCGATCCCAGGCCCGAGCGCTACCAGGATTGCAATCCGTTCGCGTTCGCACCGCCGGTGTCGCCGCACATCGCCGCGGCGGAGGTGGAAGAGGAAGTGACGCTGCCGCCGATCGAGGATGCCTACGACCGCATCGCGATCATGCACGGCGACGCCATCGTGATCGAGGGCGTGGGCGGCTGGCTGGCCCCGATTTCGGAATCGCTGCGCGTCAGTGCCATTCCCCGCCACCTGCAGTTGCCGGTGATCCTGGTGGTCGGACTGAAACTCGGCTGCCTCAACCATGCGCAGCTCACGGCCCGGGCGATCCGCACCGACGGCTGCGAGCTGCTGGGCTGGATCGGCAATCGCATCGATCCGGACCTGCAATATCCGAAGGAAAACCTGGTCACCTTGAACCGTTCGCTGGCCGCGCCGTGCCTCGGCGTGATCGGCCACGGCATCGAACCGGTTTCCGCGGCGGCTTCGCTGCGCGATGCCGCCGACGCCGTGCGCGGACTCAAATGAATTGCAAATTGTGCGGCGGGTCCGGCGAGCCCTTCGGTGAGCTCGTGGTGCTCGGCCGCCATCGCGCGCAGTACCAGCGCTGCCGCACGTGCGGTTATGTCGCGGTCGAGAATCCGCATTGGCTGGACGAAGCGTATGCCGACCGCGCGATCGCCGCACTCGACACCGGGATCGTGATGCGCAACCTGTGGCTGGCGGACGCGGTGGACGCGCTGTTGCGCTGGCGCTTCCGCTCCGTGCGCACCGCGCTGGATTACGGCGGCGGCACCGGCCTGTTCGTGCGGCTGATGCGCGATCGCGGCCACGATTTCCGCTGGACCGATCCGCACTGCGAGAACCTGTTCGCGCGGGCTTTCGAAGACGACGGCAACGCGACTTGCGACCTCGTCACCTGTTTCGAAGTCGCCGAACACCTGGTCGATCCGCTGCCGACGTTCCGGCAACTCACCGAACGCGCACCCATCCTGATCTTCTCCACCGAACTGCTGCCGCCGCACAGCCCGCGGCCGGGCGAATGGCATTACTACGCGCCCGAATCCGGCCATCACGTCGGGTTCTACACGGCCGCGAGCCTGCAAGCCCTGGCAAACAAGCTGGGCCGCCACTTCGCCAGCGACGGCCGCATGCTGCACGCCTTCACGGCCGAACCGCTGGATCCGCGCTGGCTGCGCATCGTCACGAAACAACGCCGCGCGCGCCGCTTGCTGCAACTTGCCGGAAAGCGCACGCCGCTGACGTGGAGCGATGCGGAAAGGTTGCGGCAGCAATTGCGCACGGAACAATCCGCGGGTGCGCGTTCCTGATTCGCGTCCGGGGTTTCGCGCCCGGAAGCTGCAATTCACCCGTCATCCCGGCGAAAGCCGGGATGACGGGTGATGCCATTCAACCCGCGGGCGCGGTGCTGGAAGCCGATTTCGGCCGCATGGCCGGCGGCGCCTTGTCCAGCCCCGGCGGCTGCGGCGGCAGCTTCAGTGGATGCGCCTGGATTTCCTTTTGCAGCACTTCGATCGCCTTGTCGAGTTGCGGATCCTTGCCGGCCAGTTGCTGCGACACGTCTTCGTTGACCACGATGTCCGGCTCGACGCCCTGGCCTTCGACCGCGTACTTGCCCTCGAGATTCACGATCGCCGCGAACTGCGGCACGTTGACGCTGCCGCCGTCGATCAGCGGTCCGAGATCGCCGATGCCGACCACGCCGCCCCAGGTGCGCGTGCCGATCAGCGGTCCCAGCTTCGCCTGCTTGAACATGTAGGAGAAGATGTCGCCGTCCGAAGCGGTGGTGCCGTTGCTGAGCGCGGCGAGGTGGCCGAGGTAGGTCGCGCCCGGATAGGTGCCGGTGATCGAGCTGCCGCGCAGGTAGTTGTACGCCAGCAGCTTGCGTGACAGCCGTTCGATCATGGTCTGCGACATGAAGCCGCCGCCGTTGTCGCGCACGTCGATGATCAGTCCCGGTTTGCGCAGCTGCGGGTAGTACCACTTGATGAATTCGCGCGCGCCGTCGACGCCCATGTCGGGAATGTGCAGGTAGCCGATCTGGCCATTGCTGGCCTTGGCGACGTAGTCACGATTCGCCTGCACCCAGTCGAAGTAGTGCAGGTCCATCTCGCTGGCGATCGGCTTCACCAGCACCGTGCGCGCACCGTT
>DASZTT010000197.1:0-5292 GCA_035547895.1 Rhodanobacteraceae bacterium | reverse complement strand
CACGGAAAATCCATCGAAACTGCACGCCGCGGTGCGCCAGTTCGACGAATACTTCTCGGGCAAGCGCCTGCATTTCGACTTGCCGTTGCGGCCTTCGGGCACGCCCTTCCAGCTGGAAGTCTGGGGCGCGTTGCTCGCGATTCCCTACGGCGAAACGGTGAGCTATGCGGACATCGCGCGCCGCATCCGCCGGCCTCGCGCGGTGCGCGCGGTCGGTGCCGCGAATGGCGCGAATCCCCTGGCGATCATCGTGCCCTGCCACCGCGTGATCGGCAGCCACGGCGATCTCGTCGGCTACGGCGGCGGGCTGCCGATCAAGCGCTGGCTGCTGGCGCACGAGCGCAAGTACGCGCCGGTGCCGGAACTCACGTTGACCGCGTAGGAAACCGTATCAGCGACAGTTGCGAAGCTGATCCTGCAGCGCCTGCTCGCGTTGCTCCAGCGGCGATTGCTCATGCGGCATCGCCATTCGGAGCTTGCGATGATTGTCGTCGTATTCGTGCTGCACGTAACCGCACACCTGCGCCTGTGTTGCCGGCAGGCAATAGTCCTGCACTTCGGTCATCCCGGTAGCGATGCGCGGTCCGCCCACGCGCGGCTTCGACAACTCCGGCGCCGACATGCCCGCGCCGCCCGGCGTTCCGTAAGCCTGCGACAGCGACTGCGGCGGATAACCCATCACGCCCAGCGGAGCGAGGTACGGCGGCGGCGGTGAACGCGTCAGGTATTGCTTGCCGTTCACCGCGCCCACGCATGCGTACATGACCGGCAGCGGCGACGGTGCAGGCGGCGCGTAAACCGGCGGCGACAAGGCAGTCGCCGCGGCTTCCGGCACGCTGGCAGCCGGCGGCGGCACATAGCCCGGCGGTGCATGGCTCGGGAGGTCCAGGACCGCCTGCTTTTGCCCACGCGCGCAGGCGCGATCCTGGTAACTCACGCTGCCGTTCGGGGCGGTGCAGCGGTACACCTGCGCCTGCACGTTCGCGCACCAGACGGTGCAGGCGATGGTGAGGACGGCAAGCGCGGCCTTCATCCGGCGATCTTACGCCGTGCCGCTCACGAACGAAGGCCGACGCCCTTCTGCAACAGCCACAACGCGAACCCGCCCAGCACGATCACGAATGCCAGCATCACCACGTACGCGATCCACACCGGGACGTCGCCGACGCCGAGGATGCCGTAGCGGAACGCGTTGACCATGTACAGGATCGGGTTGACCTTCGACATTTCGCGCCAGGGCGAACCCAGCATGCTGATCGAGTAGAACACGCCGCCGAGATAGCTCAGCGGCGTCAGCACGAACGTCGGCACCATCTGGATGTCGTCGAAGCGTTTGGCGAAGATCGCGTTGATGAAGCCCGCAAGTGAAAAGATCGTCGAGCCGAGCAGCACGGTGGTCACTGCGACCAGTGGATGCGCAAGGTGCAGCGAGGTGAAGAACAGCGCGATGCCCAGCACGATCGCGCCCACCAGCACGCCGCGCAGCACCGCACCCGAAACGTAGCCCAGCAGCACCACCCAGTTGGGCATGGGCGAGGCCAGCAGCTCCTCGACGTAACGCCCGAACTTGGAACCGAAGAAACTCGAGGTGATGTTGCCGTAGCTGTTGTTGATGATGCTCATCATCACCAGGCCCGGCACGATGTACTGCATGTACGTGAAGCCGTGGATCAATCCGACCCGGCTGCCGATGACCTTGCCGAAGATCACGAAGTACAGCGTCATCGAGATCGCCGGCGGCACCAGCGTCTGCGTCCAGATGCGCAGCATGCGGCGCACTTCGCGGCGGGTGATGGTGCCGAGCGCGACGAGGTTGGCGCGCATGCGCACCGAGCCGGCGTACACCGGCGCAAGCTTGACCGGCTGGCGCGCGAGATCGTTCATGCCTTCGTTCCGTTGTCGTTGCGTTCCACCAGCCGCACGAACAATTCCTCCAGCCGGTTGGTCTTGTTGCGCATGGACGTCACCGTGATGCCGCGCGCCGTCAGTGCCGCGAACAGTGCGTTGAGGTTGTGCGTGCTGGGCATCTCGGCCTCCAGCGTCTGGTCGTCGATGCGCACCAGCTTCACGCCGTCGAGTTGCGGCAACGTGCCGTCGAAACCCGTCACGTCCAGCACGAACGATTGCACGTCCAGCTTCGACAGCAGCCGCCGCATCGACGTGTCTTCCACGATCTCGCCGTGGTCGATGATCGCGATGTTGCGGCAGAGCTGCTCGGCCTCTTCCAGGTAATGCGTGGTCAGGATCACCGTGGTGCCGGCCGCGTTGATGCCGGTGATGAACTGCCACATCGAGCGGCGGATCTCGATGTCCACGCCCGCGGTCGGCTCGTCGAGGATCAGCAGGCGCGGCTCGTTCATCATCGCGCGCGCGATCATCAGTCGCCGCTTCATGCCGCCCGACATCATGCGTGTCTGCTGGAACGCCTTGTCCCAGATGCGCAATTCCTTCAGGTACTTTTCGGCGCGCGGCTTGGCGACCGCCCGCGGGATGCCATAGAAACCGGCCACGTTGACGCAGATGTCGAACGGGCTCTCGAACTGGTTGAAGTTGATCTCCTGCGGCACCAGCCCGATCTGCCGCATCACGCCGCCGCGATCGGCATGGATCGACAAGCCGAACACGCGCGCGTCGCCGCCGCTCGGATTGACGAGCGACGATAGGATGCCGATCAGGGTGGACTTGCCCGCGCCATTGGGGCCGAGCAACGCGAAGAAATCGCCCTGCGCGACCTTCAGCGAGACGCCCTTCAGGGCCTCGACGCCATTCGAATAGGTCTTGCGCAAGTCGACGACTTCGAGCGCCGGAATGGCGCTGGAAGTGGGGCTTGCGGGCAGGGAGGACGGAGTGATGGGCGAAGCGGAATCAGCGGGCATCCCCTATTATAGAAGTTTCGCCTGCGCAGCCATATGCCGAACGGCCCATGATCGAGCACTTCCAACTCCGGCTCGCCGACAGTCACATGCTGGCACCCAGCGTGCGCCACCTCGCGTTCGAACGCGCGGACGGCACCCCGTTCAAGTTCACGCCCGGCCAGTTCATCCAGATCCACTTCAACTACGACGACGGCAAACCGACCAAGCGCAGCTATTCGGTCGGCACGCCTGCTCCGGACAGCGAAGTGGGCCGGCTGGAAATCGCGGTGTCCTTCGTCGAAGGCGGCGCCGCCACCAAGTTGCTCGGCAACCTCGAACATGGCGCGGCGGTCGATGCCAGTGGTCCGTATGGACGCTTCTGCCTGATGGACGACGATGCCAACCAGCGCTATCTGCTGATCGCGACCGGCACCGGCATCACCCCGTACCGCGCGATGCTGCCGAAGATCGAACGGCTGATCGCCGAACGCGGCATCCGCGTCGCACTGTTGTACGGCGCCCGCAACGAACAGGAATTGTTGTACGGCGAGGAATTCGAAGCCTTCGCCGCGAAGCACCCCGAATTCACCTTCCATGCCTGCCTGTCGCGCGTCGCGCGCGCGGCGCCGCGTCCGAACGATCGCCGTGGTCACGTGCAGGACGCGCTGCCCGAACTCGCGCCGCATCCCGAGCACGACATCGCCTACTTGTGCGGCAACCCCGACATGATCGACGCCAACTTCACCCTGCTGAAGGAACTCGGGATGCCGATCAAGCACATCCGGCGCGAGAAGTACGTCTCTTCCCGATAAGTCGATGACCGCCGGACGTGCGCAGCCTGCGCGCTCCGGGCAGTCCTGCCGCTCAACCCTGCGCCGAACACCGGAACGCCACGCTGATGCGCGGGCCAACGGGCGCCCTTTGCTTGGGGATGGCGTGGTCGTAGTGCAGCTGGGTGCGGTAATCCATCAGCAGCAGGCTGCCGGATTCCAGTTCCAGGCGCAGCACGCGCCTCGGCGGACGCTTGGCGCGGATGGTCATGGTGCGCGTGGCGCCGAGTGACAGCAGCGCGATGGGCTGGCCGCGCAGGATTTCATCGAGGTGATCGTTGTGCGGCGCGACGCTGTCGTGGCGGTCGCGATAGAAATTCAACCCCACGCTGGTGAACGGTGCGCCGATCCGGGCGCGCGCCTGCGCGGCCGCCTCGCCCAGCGGCGGCGGCAGCGCGGGATCGTCCAGCTGGAAGTGCGCGGTCAATCGCGGCACGTCCAGCATGCGCTCGTACATCATGCGGCGCTGGCTGCGCCAGGCAATGCCGTCGTGCAATTGACGGAACCAGTGTTCGGCGCACGCCGGCGGGATCCAGCCCGGCATGTACGCCACGCGGCCGGTGGCGCCGTCGATCGGAACGAAGGTATCCGGTTCGGCCTGGAACAGGTCGGTCGGACTGGTGGCTGGCGTGCGCGCGGGCGGCACTTGGCTTCTCGCTCGGAAGGTACTTATACTTGTACCTCCCATGATACCCCTCACCGACCGCCAGCGCGAAATCCTGGAATTCATCGCCTTGCGCATCGGCGAGGGCCTTCCGCCGACGCTGGCCGAAATCGCGGCGGCATTCGGCTTCAACCAGCCGCGCGCGGCGTACAAGCACCTGCAGGCGTTGCAGGCCAAGGGCTGCATCGAGTTGCTGCCCGGCCGCAATCGTGGCATCCGGTTGCTGGATCCTTCGGCGCGCGGCGCCGGCCTGCCGCTGGTCGGGCGCGTGGCCGCAGGCGCGCCGATCCTGGCCATCGAGCACGTCGAGCGCCGCGTCACTGTCGATCCGGCGCTGTTCAAGCCGCGCGCGGATTACCTGCTGCGCGTCAAGGGCGATTCGATGCGCGATGCCGGCATCCTCGATGGCGACCTCGCCGCGGTGCACCGCACGCGCGAGGCGCACAACGGCAGGATCGTGGTGGCGCGCATCGAGGACGAAGTCACCCTCAAGCGCCTGCGCGTGCTGGCCTCGAAGCTGCGGCTGGAACCCGCGAATCCCGACTACGCGCCGATCGAAATCGATCCCCGCCGCACGCCGTTCGCGATCGAAGGCGTGTACGTGGGCGTGATCCGCACCGCCTGACATGAGCGCCATCCTGCAACCCCTCATCGAAGCCGGCCGCCTGTGGCGCGGGCAAGGCACCGCGCCGCGGCGCGATGCCTTGCCCACGGGGTTCGATGCGCTGGATCGCGTGCTGCCCGGCGGTGGCTGGCCGCGCGCGGCCCTGAGCGAAATCCTGTTCCCCGCCGATGGCGTGGGCGAATTGCGACTGCTGCTGCCGGCGTTGGCGATGCTCAGCCGCGAGGCGCGTCCGATCGTCCTGGTCGCGCCGCCGTACCTGCCGTTTCCCGCGGCGTGGATCGCGGCCGGCATGGATTTGCGATACCTGCAAATCGTGCA
>DASZTT010000196.1:0-9140 GCA_035547895.1 Rhodanobacteraceae bacterium | reverse complement strand
CTGGGTACTATGTGATGCGAAGGTACCCCGAAGATGCCGCATTTTCGCGCTGTACGAGGCTGACGTTGGTGATTGCCATCGTGTGGCTGGTTTCGACGGGAATCCTCCAGGCGTTTCTCTCGCTGTTCGCGGTCAAGTCATTGCGTGTCTACACGTGGCTCGAATATGCCATCGACTTTCGTTTTTACCTGGGATGGGTCATCGGGCTCGTGGTGGCCCCCAGGCCGGACCTGTTCACCTCGAATCAATCTCGCAAGCCTTCCTGTTGAGACAGGAAACGCCGTTCCCTTGAAAGGACGTGATCGGGTTGCGTGCGTTCCTGTTTGCCAGGCGGTGGACCCGACGATACGACGCCGACGCATGAAGTCAGGATCGGGTCGCTTCGCGTCACCTACATCTTCAACTCGAACCCCGCATACCACGTGCGGCCGAAGGCAGGCTCAAGGCCGGTCTGCCACACGCGGTCGTAATACCGGCGGTCGGTGAGGTTGCTGACGCCCGCGAGCAGTTTCAGCCATGGCGTGACCTGCCAGTCGCTCGCGAAATCGACGACGGTGTAGGCGGGAATCTTCGCCGGGATGAAGGTCGCGCCGCTGCCGATCGGGGCATCGGAATCCTGCCAGTACTGCGCGGCCGACGACACCGCGGTCAGGCTGGCCTTGTACTTCTGGTCCACGCGCCAGGTGATGCCGGCCTTGGCGAGGTAGCGCGGCGCGTACGCGGGGATCTTGCCGACCTGTCCCGGAATGACGCTGCGGGTGAAGCGCGCGTTCAACAGGCTGACGTTGAAGAAGCCTTCGAGGTGTTCGCCCTTCGATGCCAGCGCGGTCGGCGCGAGGAAGTCGTAATTGATCTCGCCCTCGAAGCCGCGGTTGCGGGTGTCGCCGCTGTTGACCTCGAGCACATCGGTGGCGTTGATGTGCTGCGCCTCGATGCGGTTCTTGAAGTCGATCCAGAACAGGCTGACGTCGTAGTAGAGGCCGGTCACCGGCGCGCCGTGCACGCCGGCTTCCCACGACAGCGCTTCCGAGGGATCGGGTGCGTGGCCCGGCACCACGTTGGCGAATGGCGAGGCCATGTCGAAGTAGCGCAGCGGGCGCCAGCCCTTGGACACGTTGAAATAGGTTTCGTTGCCCTTGCCGAAGTCGTTGCCGATGCCGAGCCCGAACAGCGGCACGGTGCGCGAATCGGATTCGTTGATCAGCGGGCGCGTCAGGAACGGCGGCTTGACGCTTTCGTCCACCGCCACGCGTTCGCGTTCCAGCCGGATCGACGGCACGATGTGGATTTCGTGCGGCAGGCGGAACACGTTTTCCGCGAACACGGCGTAGTAGTCCGACTGCCGCTTCTGGCGCAGGCGCGGCACGCCGCCGCGGTCGTAGCGATCGACGTACAGGTCGGTGTCGCTCCATTGCCGGAACGGATCGTTGCCATGGAACGCGACCACGCCCGCGGTGAAGGCGTTGCCGCGGCCCCATTTCTTGCGCACGCGCAGGTCCAGCCCTTGCGTGCGGAACTGCTCGTCCTGCAGCGTGGTGCTGGACGGCGGCGGTTGCGGCGCGAGGTCCGGCGCCGGGGCGCCGTTGGCGGCGCGGCTGGCGAGATCCTGGTAGCCGGCCCATAGCTTGCCGATCAACATCCAGCCGTTGGCCCATTCCTGCTGGTGGCCCAGCACGATCTGGTAGCGATCGACCCAGTCGCGGTTCCACGGCGTCGGCGTGGCATCCGGATTCAACTGCCACTGCGGATAGCTCATGCGGCCGGCGTCGCCGGAATCCGCATCGATCGCGTGCACGTCGAGCCAGGTGTATTGTTGGTCGTTCGGACGGTATTCGACGTACAGGTCGGCCTGGCGCATCTGCGATTGCGCGTTCTCGCGCGTGCCGTCGCTGCGCACGTAACCCGCGTCGGCGCGGTAAGTCCATTTGCCGGCGCTGCCTTCGAGCACGTTGTAGGTGGAATACAGGCCATGATCGCCGATGACTTGCTCGGTGCTCATCGAAAGCGGCGTGCCGGGCTTCGGGCGCTTCGACACCATGTTGATGACCGGCGCCGGTTCGGGGCCGTACAGCAGGCTCGCGCCGCCGCGGATCAACTGGATATCCGCAATGCTGCTGGAAAGCGGCATCGCGTACAGCGTGGGAAAACCGATCCAGTCCGACTCCATCGGAATGCCGTCCTGCATCACCAGCACGTATTCCGATTCCTGCGGATTGCCGAGGCCGCGGTAGCTCAGGTTGAACTGGGTCGGCGTGGGTTGTTGCGAGACCAGCACGCCGGGCGAGCGCGCGAACAATTGATCGAGATTGTTGCCGACGATCGTGGGCTGCAGGTCGAGGTGCGTGACCGTGGCCTTCTTGGTCACGGTGATCTGGGTGTCCGACACCTCGGCCATTTGGTACTTCAGCTTGGCCTTGGCGTACTTGCGCCAGTCGTAAGGCTTCTTGCCCTTGACGTTGATCGTGGGCAGGGTCTGCGCGGACTGATCCTGTTGCGGCGCAGGTTGCGCATCATTTGTCTGTTGCGCGAAGGCGAGCGGCGCGAACAGGGCGAGCGACAGGGCGAAGGGCAGGGCAGCGGGGCGCAAGGCTTGCATCGTGGGTTCCGTAAACGCGAACGGCAATCGTTTACTTTCGCCGATCCTGTCCGGTTACGCCATAGGCCATTGGTTTACTTCAATCGGGCACCGCGTCCTCGAAATCGATTTTGTCGACACGATCAGCGGGTGCCTGGCGCTTCAGCATCGCCGCGAGCGGCGTGGCGATGACGGCGACGACGAAGTTCAGCACCAGCGCCAGCAGGCCGATGTAGATGCCGTAGCGCGCGTCGCCAAGAACAAAGGTGTATACCGGCTTCAGTCCCTGCTGCCAGGCGAGCGCGCTGCCGAGCACCATGCCCGCGAGCCAGCCGAGCAGCAGCGCGGAAGCGCGCAGCCAGCGCGTGAACAATCCGCAGATCACCGCCGGGAAAATCTGCAGCATCCAGATGCCGCCCAGCAGTTGCAGGTCGATCGCGAACTTCGTGGGCAGGTACAGCACCGCCAGCAGCGCGCCGAACTTCACCAGCAGCGAGATGTTCTTGGCGATCCGCGATTCCTGCGCGCCGGTCAGCTTGCCGTTGACGTACGGCCGCCAGAGGTTGCGCGTGAAAAGGTTCGCAGCGCCAATCGACATGATCGCCGCCGGCACCAGTGCGCCCAGCGCGATCGCGGCGAAGCAGAATCCGGCGAACCACGGTGGAAAGCTGGCGTTGATCAGCGCGGGCACGGCCATCGAGCCGTCCTTGACGTCGACGTGCGCGGCCAGCGCCATGTAGCCGAGCAGCGCGACCAGCCCCAGCATCACGCTGTACGCGGGCAGCCACACCGCGTTGCGGCGGATGGTTTGCGGACTGTCGGCCGACAGCGTCGCGGTAGTCGCATGCGGGTACAGGAACAGCGCGAACGCCGAACCGAGCGCCAGCGTCGCGAACGACCAGTACTGGTCGGGCTTCAGCAGCACGCCGGTGTCGCCGCCCTTTGCAGCGAAGGCCTTTTCGGCGGCATCGAACACCGCGCCGTAGCCGCCCAGCTTGATCGGGATGATCACCACCGCCGCGATGACGGTGATGTAGAGCATCGCGTCCTTCACGAACGCGATCAGCGCCGGCGCACGCAGGCCGCTGGAATACGTGTACAGAGCCAGGATCACGAACGCGATGATCAGCGGCGTCTCGCGGCCGATGCCGATCGCGCCGAGGCCCATCGCCTCGAACACCTTCTCGAGGCCGACGAGCTGCAGCGCGATGTACGGCATGGTCGCAAGCACGCCGGTCACGGCCACCGCCAATGCCAGTCCGCGACTGCCGTAGCGGCCTTCCACGAAATCCGCCGAAGTGATCCAGCCATGCTTGCGGCAGACGTTCCAGAGCCGCGGCATGGTCAGGAACACCAGCGGATACACGAACACGGTGTACGGCATCGCAAAGAAACCGTAGGCGCCGACCGCGTACACCAGCGCCGGCACCGCGATCAGGGTGTAGGCGGTGTAAAGATCGCCGCCCAGCAGGAACCAGGTGACGAACGCGCCGAAACGACGCCCGCCCAAGCCCCATTCGTGCAATTGCGAGAGGTCGCCGCGCCGCCAGCGCGCCGCGACGAAACCCATGATGGTGATGGCGGCGGAAAAGAACGCGAACACGCCGAGCGCGGTGGCGTCGAAGCGGATACCCGATCCCGAAGGCATCATGCGCGCCACCCGCGATGCACGATCCAGGTCAGGATCGCGGCCAGCACCACCCACGCGAATTGCCACACATAGAAGAACGGGAATCCCGCGACCGCCGGTTGCGTGCGGTTGTAGAACGGCACCCACAGCAGCGCGACGAACGGAATCAGCAACAACCAGGGGATGAGTTTGCGCGACATGGGGTGCGTGCTCCTTGGGTTCGGGGCAGGACGTCCGGTGGCGGGCCGTGGCATCATACGCGCCTTCGCCGCCGGTCCGGAATCCGTGGAACAGAAGCGCGTCCAGTTCGATTTTGAAATTGTCTTCAGCAACGGCGGCGGCCTCAAGGGTTGGGATTTCCGGCTCGACATCGACGGCGACGACATTTCCGACGAGGCGCTGGCCGACTACATCGTCCGCGACCTGCGGCTGTTGATGGTCGGCAGCGTGGCGGTCAGCAACAAGAAGATCATCAGCGAACCGCACAAGCGGTTGGCGTCCTGAGCGCACTGCGCAACGCGGCACGGGGAGCGTCGATGCCCAGCAACATCAATCGCGGACCGCGCCAGATCTGGCTGGCGTTCATGTGGTCAATGAAGGGATTGCGCGCGGGATGGCGCATCGAGGCGTCGTTTCGTCTCGAGGTGATCCTGCTGGTGATCCTGTTTCCGATCGGGGTGTGGCTGGGGCACGGCGCGGTCGAGAAGGCGTTGCTCGCCGGTGCGCTGTTGCCGGTGCTGGCGGCGGAACTGCTGAACTCCGCGATCGAATGCGTGGTCGACAAGCTCTGGCCCGAACTGCACGAACTGGCCGGCCGCGCCAAGGACATGGGTTCGGCCGCGGTGTTCCTGCTGATGATCAACGTGCTGGTGATCTGGTGCGTGATTCTGATTCCGCGCGCGTTTTGAATCTGCCGTCATTCCGGCGAAGGCCGGAATCTTTCCTCGATGGGCCGACCCGATCGCGGATGCCGCTTCGCGCCGTTGCGCGCGCCTGCCGCGCATGCTGCAATCACCGGCCACTGGCTCGGAGAACCCCCATGCGTGCTGTCCGGCTTGCCGTTTCCTGTTGCGTGCTGGTGCTGGCCTGCGGCCTGCTGTCGGGCTGCGGCTACAACCAGATCCAGACCAAGGACGAGGCGGTCAAGGCCGCCTGGTCGGAAGTGGTCAACCAGTACCAGCGCCGCGCCGACCTGGTGCCGAACCTGGTCGCGACGGTGAAGGGTTATGCGGCGCACGAGGAGCAGGTGTTCCGGGAAGTCACCGAGGCGCGCGCGAAAGTGGGGCAGGTGACGGTGAACGCCGACGATGCGGCATCCCTGGCCAAATACCAGGCGGTGCAGGGTGAACTGTCGAGCGCGCTGACGCGCCTGATGGCGGTGTCGGAAAACTATCCGAACCTGAAAGCCGACGGCTTGTTCCAGAACCTGCAGGCGCAACTCGAAGGCACCGAGAATCGCATCACCGTCGCGCGCCATCGCTACGTGCAGGCCGTGCAGGACTACAACAGCTACATCCGCGGCTTTCCGGTCAATCTGACCGCCAAGGCGTTCGGATACCAGGTGAAGCCCAACTTCACCGTTGAAAACGAAGCCGCGATTTCGACGGCGCCGAAAGTGGACTTTGGATCGGCACCCGCGCCTGCGTCCGCTTCGAGCGCGCATTGAGCAGGTCGTGAAGGACGCGCTTCATTGCTGGATGCTGTTTGCGGGCCTCGTGTTCGCGCTCACCGGCATCGCGCACGCCGAGGTCGCGGTGCCGGCACTGAAGGCGCGGGTGACCGACCTGACCGGCACGCTCACGGCGCAGCAGACGCAACAGCTCGAAAGTCAGCTCGCCGCGCTGGAACAACGGAAGGGCGCGCAGGTCGTGGTGTTGATGCTGCCTTCGACGCAGCCCGAGGACATCGCCGATTACGCGACCCGCGTGTTCGACCAGTGGAAGATCGGGCGCAAGAACGTGGACGACGGCGTGCTGGTGGTCGTGGCGAAAGACGACCATCGCGCGATGATCGAAACAGGTTACGGACTCGAGGGCGCGATTCCCGACGCCGCGGCGTCGCGCATCATCCGCGAATACCTGTCGCCGAAGTTCCGTGTGGGTGATTTTTACGGCGGCCTGGACGACGCGATCGGCGCGTTGACCAAACTGATCGACGGCGAACCGCTGCCGCCGCCGCTGCAGGGCCCGCAGCGCAACACCGGCGGCGTCGCGCACGGGCAGGATTGGTTCACCGGGCTGCTGGTCGCGGGCTTCATGCTCGTGTGGGCGCGCGGAATGTTCGGCCGCCTGCCGCGCGTGCCGCGTGCAGGCGTCGTGGGTGCGCTGACCGGCGGGTTGTCGTGGGTGTTCAGTGGGCTTTGGCCGCTCGGGCTGGCCTTCGGCCTGATCGGATTGGTATTCGGCTTCGTCGGCGGAACCGGCGGCACCTTCGCGCGGCGCGGCGGCTTCGGCGGCTGGGGCGGCTTTGGCGGCGGCGGCTTCGGTGGTGGCGGATTCGGCGGCGGCGGCTTTGGTGGTGGCGGCGGTTTTTCCGGCGGCGGTGGCAGCACCGGTGGCGGCGGCGCTTCAGGGAGTTGGTGATGGATGCGATGCGATGGTTGCGGCACTGGTTCCACGCGCCTGCGAGCCGGGCGTTTCCGCCCGCTGCGATGCAGGAAATCCAGGAAGCGATCGCGGCGGGCGAAGTGAAGCACGATGGCGAAATCTGCTTCGCGGTCGAAGCGCGCCTGCCGGCGCGCTACCTGCTCGGCGGGCGGCGCATTCGCGCGCGCGCCGAAAGCGTGTTCGGCGAACTGAAGGTGTGGGATACCGAGCGGCGCACGGGCATCCTGATTTACGTGCTGCTGGGCGACTACACCATCGAGATCATTCCCGATCGTGGCGTGGCCGCGCGCGTGCCGGAGGGTTCGTGGGAGCGCATCATCGGTTTCATGAGCGAACAGTTCCGGCAGGAACACTGGAAGGAAGGCGCGCTGGACGGCATCAGCGCCACGCACAATCTGCTGGAGTTGTACCTGCCGCCCGGCCCGGGCCGCCGCAACGTGTTGCCGGACAAGCCGGTGGTGCTGTGAAGCGTCAGGTCGAAACCGCCGCGTGCAATGCCTCGGCGAGTGCATTAGGCGCAGTGACCGGCGCCTGGCAAACCAGTCCCGAGCAGACGTAGGCGACGCCGTCGCCGCGGGGTTCGCGTGCGGCGAGCACGCCGGGCAGATCCGTTGCATCGTCCGGAATCAGGAACGCATCGACGGGATCACCGCCGGGCATGAGGCCCGTTTCGCGCAAGGCGGAATGCACGGCCGCTTGCCAATCCGCGGCGCGCGCCGGGGGACAGCGGATCACGATCTGCGGACGCGGGCGGACGGACTCCTCCAGCGCGCGCACCAGCGTGGGGCAGGCATCCGGGTATCGGTTCAAGGCACCGGTCGCGGCTTGCAGCGCACGCGCCGCGCGCTCGAGATATCGCGTGTCCCCGACCAGATGGCCCAGCCGCAGCAACGCGCGGATCGCCACCGCGCTGCCGTTCGGCAAGGCATCGTCCGTCCAGTTCTCATTGGAGGGCAGTGGTGTGGCGTGCTGCGGCGTCGAGAAGCGGAATGCGCCGGATGCTGCATCGCCGAACCGGTCGAGCAGCGCGTCGGCGAGTGCGATGGCCCACTCGAGGTCGCGCGGATCGAAGGCCAGTTGCAGGGTTTCGAGCAGCGCTTCCAAGAGAAATGCATGGTCGTCGAGGAAACCGGCGATGCGCCACGCCGGTTCCGCGGCATTGGCGTACAGCTTCCCCTCGATCCAGACCGATCCACGCAACGCGTCCAGCGCGCGCGTCGCCATGCCGGCGCAGTGCGTCTCGTCCAGCAGGCGCGCGCAGCGCGAAAGGCCCGCTATCGCGAGCGCATTCCACGCCGTGAGGACCTTGTCGTCGCGCGCCGGCGGAATGCGTGTGCTGCGGGCGTCGAGCAGGCGGCCGCGGATGCCGTCCAGTCGCCGCGCGGTTTCCGCGGGCGTCAGCTCGAAGCGTCGGGCCAGCGCCCGGAGTGGAACCGCGCGCAGCAGATGCCAGGCGCGGCCTTCGAAGTTCGGCGGCGCCTCCAGCCCGAACGCGGCCTCCGCCAGCGGGAAATCGGCTTCGCCCAATGCGCCGCGCACATCGTCCCTGGTCCACAGATAGAACTTGCCTTCTTCGTGTTCGCTGTCCGCGTCGAGTGAGCTGAAAAATGCGCCGTCCGGCGCGGTCAGGTCGCGCGCGAGCCACCCGGCGATGCCATGCGCGGCCGCCGCCGCCGTTTCGCGCAACGCTGCGTCGGCGTTCCCGTCCGCGGCGGCACGTGCGTACACCGGCAACAACTGCGCGTTGTCGTACAGCATCTTTTCGAAATGCGGAATCGTCCACTCCGCATCCACGCAGTAGCGAAAGAATCCGCCACCCAGATGATCCTGCAGGCCGCGCGCCGCCATGTTGGCGAGCGTCAGATGCGCCATCCCGGATGCAGCGACATTCGTGCCGCCGGCATCCAGCAGCCACTCCAGTTCCGTCGCACGTGGAAACTTGGGCGCGCCCGCGTTGCCGCCGTATCTGGAATCGGACCGCGCGGCGATGCGTTGCATTGCGAGCGCCCGCACGGCTTCAGGTTCGATCGTCGATCCGGAAGCGTCCACGTGCGCGTGCTGCATCCAGTCGTGCAGCTGGCCCGCCTGCGCGCGCAGTTCGCCGCGATGGCTGTCGAAGTATTGCCGCACGCGCTGCAGCACTTCCGGAAAACCAGGCAGGCCATGGCGACGTGTGGGCGGAAAATACGTGCCGATGTAGAACGGCGAGAGATCCTGCGGATCGAGGAACGCCGTCAGCGGCCAGCCGCCGCCGCGGCCGCTCAGCGCCTGGTGCGCGAGCTGGTAGGCGCGGTCGATGTCTGGACGTTCCTCGCGGTCGAGCTTGATG
>DASZTT010000195.1:0-18793 GCA_035547895.1 Rhodanobacteraceae bacterium | reverse complement strand
TCGCGATGAACGACGCGTCGGGCCTTGCCGTCGCCATTGCATTCATCGCCTTCTTCGTGGGCGCATTGCTCGCGGCGATCCTGGCCACGCGCCACGCCGAGCACCTGGCCGAACGTTTCGGCGAACCCTACGGCACCTTGATGCTGACGCTGTCCGCGATTTCGCTGGAAATCGCGACGGTGGTGACCGTGATGCTGCACAACGCCGACAACCCGGCGTTCGGGCGCGACACCATGTTCTCGGTGGTGATGATCGTGTTGAACGGCATCATCGGCGCCGCGTTGCTGGTCGGCGGGCTGCGCCACCACGAGCAGACCTACAACTTGCGCGGCGCGAAGGCGTTCCTCAGCCTGCTGATTCCGCTGGCAACGCTGGCGCTGATCTGGCCAGACTTCACCGTCACCTCCGGCGTCGGCACCTTGTCGCTGGTGCAAAAACTCTTCCTGCTGGTGATGTCGCTGCTGTTGTACGCGGCCTTCATGGTGATCCAGACGCGTACCCATACCAGTTTCTTCGTCGCCGAAGGCGAGTCGGTGGAACACGCATCCGGGCATCCGGCGGCTTCGCGCGCCTGGGGTGCCCACGCCGTGCTGCTGGTCGCGTACCTGCTGCTGGTGGTGCTGCTGGCCAAGCTGTTCGCGCTGCCCCTGGAAACCGGCGTCGCGCGCCTGGGTATGCCGGCGTCGCTGGCGGCATTCGCCGTCGCGGTGCTGGTGCTGGCGCCGGAGGGCATCGCCGCCATTCGTGCCGCGCGCTTCAACCAGATGCAGCGCGCAATGAACATCGGCCTCGGTACCGCGCTCTCCACCGTCGCGCTCACCGTTCCGGCAGTCCTGCTGATCGACCTGTGCCTCGGCCGCACCGCGGTGCTGGGATTGTCGCCCGCCAACATGATGATGCTGGTGCTGACCTTCTTCGTGTCGATCCTCACGCTTGGCAGCGGACGCACCAATGCGATGCAGGGACTCGTGCACCTGTTGTTGTTCCTCGCCTACGTGGTCCTGATCTTTTCACCCTGAAAAACGTGCGGAGTTCCCGATGCTGCCCCTATGGTTGAAAGCCTTCCATATTTTCGGCGTGGTTACTTGGTTTGCGGGACTGTTCTACCTGCCGCGGCTGTTCGTCTATCACGCCGAAGCGATCGAGCCCGCGTTGCGCGCGCGTTTCAAGGTGATGGAACGCCGCCTGCTGGTGATGACCCACGTCGGCGCGGCACTCGCGATCGCGTTCGGCATCGCCACGCTCGCGACGGAATCGTTCTACCTGCAATCCGGCTGGCTGCACGTGAAACTTGCGCTGGTGCTGCTGCTGGTGATCTACCACGCGATGCTGGTGAAGCTCACCCGCGACTTCGCACGGGATCGTTGCCATTGGTCGTCGCGCAAGCTGCGCGGGTTCAACGAGATCCCGGGCTTGCTGCTGCTGGCCATCGTGATCCTCGCAGTTGTGAAACCGTTCTAGGACTGGGACTTGGGAATGCGCTTCCGGTGCGCCGCCTTGGTATAGTTTTGCCGACGTGGGGGAGTCGCCCTGATGGCATTGCAATTGTCCCAGCAGGATCCCGGTCCGGAACTGCAGTCCGCGTTTCGCCGGCACCTGCCGCAGCGGCTGCGCACCTTGCTGCGGCGCGCGCGTGCCCAATGCCGCAGCGGCTGGGATTGCAACGTGCTGCGCGCGCTCCACGACGAGATTGCGGTGCTCGCCGGCGCCTGCGGCCGTTACGGAATGCTGGAAACCGGTGAGCGTCTGCTGGCGCTGGAGTCGGCATTGGCATTGCCGTCCGCGGCGCACGGCGTCCCCGATGCGGCGGCCAACGCCGAAATCGATGCGCTGCTCGACAGTTTGCGCCCGCACCTGCAGCCGCCTTCACCCGGACCGACCCGGCCGGAATGGATGCCCGCCATCACGCCGATGGCGGCACGCGATCCGTTTCCGCGTTGCGAGATTCCGCCCGATCGATACTGGCTGCAACTCGGCATCGCCGACGTCCAGGCCGCGCCGGCAGGCAATGATGCCCAGGTCGCGCCGGTGGAAGTCCCGGCCCTGCCGGAACTCGTGCACGGTCCGCGCGTGCGGATCGTGAACGACGACGATCCCGCGGTGAACGAACTGCTGTTGCGGCTGGAACAACAAGGTTGCGACGTTGCGCTGGTCGATCGCATGGATGCCTTGGTCGATGCGCTGCGCAAGTCCCCGCCCGACCTTGCCATCGTGGTGGCGGATGCGCAGACGACCTTCGATGCGCTCGCCGCAGCGTTGCAACACACCCGCCGCGATCCCGCGCATCGCGTGCGCCTGCTGGTGCTGCTGCGCGCGCCCGACGTGGAATTGCAGTTGCGCGCGCTGCGCGCCGGCGCCGACCGGTGTGTCGCGCTGCCGGCATCGTCGGAAGAAATCGTCGGCGCTGCGGTGGAACTCGCCAGCGTCGACCAGGAAAGCGCGTACCGCATCCTGATCGTCGATGACGACGCCCCGCAGGCACTGTTCGCGCAAGCCATCCTGCGCCGCGCCGGCATGGAAACCAAGGTGCTTGGCGAATCGCTGGCGGTGCTGGACGAACTCGACCGCTTCCGGCCCGACCTGCTGCTGCTCGACCTCAACATGCCCGATTGCGACGGGTTCGAGTTGACCGCGCTGATCCGCGAACGCGACGGTTACGTCAATACGCCCATCGTGTTCCTGTCGGGCGATCAGGACGAAGAGCGCCAGTTCGCCGCGCTCGACGCGGGCGGTGATGATTTCCTGGTCAAGCCGATCCGGCCGACGCATCTCGTCGCGGCGGTGACGAACCGCGTGCGCCGCGCCCGCATGGCCGCGTCGCGCGCGCTGCGCAAGCGTCGGCGCGATGCCGGCACCGGTTTGCACGATCGTTCGCAATTGCTGGATGCGCTGTCCGAACATCTTGCCGCCAGCGGCGGCCGTCCGGCACCGGGGGGATTGCTGGCCGTGGAAATCGAGGCGGCGGCCGCGCTGCGCAGCCACCTCGGGTTGACCTCGTTCGACCAGCTGCTGTCGCAGATCGGCGGTTTCATCGTCGGCCATGCACGGATGGGTTGCATGACCGCGCGGCACGGCAATGCCGGGTACCTGATCTTTGCGCCGGCGCGCGGCGAAGCCGAACTCGCCGGACTCGCGAGCGAATTGCTGGAAGCGGCCCACGAATCCCGCTTCGGCGCACAGGCTTCCGCCGTCGGATTGGCTTGCGCGGTATGCGCCTTCGATGCGTCCATCACCGAACCGGCGCAGGCGCTGGCGGCGGTCGAGCGCACGCTGTCCGCGGCACGCGCGCAGCCCGATGAAATAGCCGTCTATTCGAAGCTCGCGCCGGATCCGAACTCGATCACCCAGCGGCTGTCGGTGGCACTGGCCTCCGGCTCATTGGGACTCGCCTTCCAGCCGATCCTGCCGATCCGTGGCGCGGCTGAGCCGCAGTACCAGGCGCTGTTGCGCCTGCGCGCGGACGGACAGGAATACGTCGCCGCACAACTGGTACCGGTGGCCATCCGCACCGGGTCGATCGCAGCGATCGATGCGTGGGTGGTGCAACGCTGCATCGCGATCCTCGCCGAGCGCCTGCGCGACGGCGATCCGGTGCGCCTGTTCGCGAGCCAGTCGCTGCAAGGCTGGAGCGGCGGCGAACGGGCATCGGCCTTGCGCGTCGCGCTGTCGGCCACCGGCGTGCAACCGGGTTCGCTGATCCTCGAATTCCGTGCCGAGGAAGTCCGCCACAACATGCGCACGCTGCTGGCGCTGGCGCCGGAACTGCGGCAGGCCGAAGTGCGCCTGTCGCTCGCCGGCGTGGATGCCGACGCCGTCGCGGCGGGATGGATCGAGCACCTGCCGCTGGATTACGTGAAACTTTCGCCGGCGCTGGATGATCTGTCGCTGGCGGCGGTGGTGCAGGTGGCGCACGAGCGCGGACTGAGGGTCGTGGCGCCGTGCGTCGAGTCGATTGCGGAAGTCGAACGCTTGCGCACGGCGGGCATCGACCTGCTGCAAGGCAACTATTTCCGGCCGCCTGCGAGTGATCTCGGCGAAACATTCCCGCAGGCGGAGAACTGATTTTGGCGACGACGAATTCCGGTTTCGCAGCCACCTGGCCGCGATGGGCCGCCAGCCTGGCGCTGATCGCGGCGGGCGCCGCGGCGGCACGATGGGTGGCGATGCCACAAGTGTTCGTGGTGTGGGGATTGTTGCTGATCGCCCTGGTGTTGTTGTGGCTGGTGCGCGCCGCGTCCCCGGTCGAGGCGCCGCAACATTCACCGCAGATTCCGGACCCGGTGGACGTGGCGATGCGCACGCGGCTTGCCTCCGCGCAGGCAGAGTTGTCTTCGCTGCGTGGCGTGCAGCGCGAACTGCTGGCCGCCAAGCAGGCCGCGGAAGCGGCGATGCTGGCCAAGAGCGAATTCCTCGCCAGCATGAGCCATGAAATCCGCACGCCCTTGAACGGCATCCTCCCGCTGCTCGACATCGTGCTCGGCACGGATCTGACGCCGTCGCAGCGCGAATACCTCATGACCTCCAACGCGTCGGCGAAGGAACTGCTGCGCATCGTCGACGACATCCTCGACTACTCGAAGGCCGAAGCCGGCAAACTCGATCTCGAATCGGTCAGCATCAACATCCGCGAGCTGGTGGACAGCGTGAAACGCCTGCTGGACAAGCCCGCCGAAGCCAAGGGCCTGGCGATGCGCGCGGTGGTGGATGCCGACGTGCGCCCGATCGTGCGCGGCGACCCGATGCGCGTGCGCCAGATCCTCACCAACCTGATGAGCAACGCGATCAAGTTCACCCAGCGCGGCGGCGTGTCGGTGCGCGTGAGCAAGCGCAGCGACACCGATACGCAGCACGAGTTGCTGTTCGCGGTGCGCGATACCGGCATCGGCTTGGCGGCCGACGCCGCGGCGCGATTGTTCCAGCCTTTCACGCAGGCGGACGCCTCGGTGACGCGACGCTATGGCGGAACCGGCCTCGGTTTGACGATCTGCAAGAAGCTGGTCGACTTGATGGGCGGCCGCATCGGCGTGCGTTCCGAGCCGGGACGGGGTTCGGTGTTCTGGTTCACCGTGCCGTTCGAAAAGGCACCCGGCGACATCGTGGGCACGCACAAGAGCCTCGCGGGATCGCGCGCGCTGCTCGCCGCCGGTCCTCAGCGCGCGCAGGCCATCACGCCGGTGCTGGCGACCCTGGAACTGGATACCTCGCACGTGGCCGACACCGCGGCGGCGCTCTCGCGCCTGCGCCAGGCCGCACCGCTGGGCGATTCCTTCAGCTTCGACCTGCTGCTGGTGGATGCGACCAGCGTGGGCGGCGATGTCTCCGAGTTGCTGCAAAGCATCCTGCGCGAACGCCAGCTCGACAAGTTGCGCATTCTGGTGCTGGGCCTTGCCACCGCGCCCGATCCGCGCGTCCACACTGCCGCGGCGCGGGTGGACGATGCCACACTGCGGCAGGGGGTGCGCCGCGTGTTCGGCGCGCCGCAGCCGCGCGCGCAACCGGTGCTCAGCGTACCCGCGCTGCCGGCCGTGCCTGTCGCCAGCGGCGCGCCGCAGCCATTGAGCGGCACGGTGCTGCTGGTCGAAGACCATCCGGTCAACCAGAAGGTCGCGCAGAAATTGCTGGAACGCCTCGGCCTCACGGTCGAGGTCGCCGACAACGGCGAAATCGCCCTCGAAAAATTGCGCGGAAAAGCGTACGCGATGGTGCTGATGGATTGCCAGATGCCGGTGCTCGACGGCTACAGCGCCACCCGGCGTCTGCGCGAAATCGAGAACGAACAAGGCAAGCCGCGCATGCCGGTGATCGCGATGACCGCGCACGCCATGTCCGGTGATCGCGAACGCTGCCTGCAGGCCGGCATGGACGACTACCTCTCCAAGCCACTGGATCGCCAGCTGCTGGAACAGACGCTGGCACGCTGGATGCAGCAATCGCCGCATGCGGTTCCGGTGGCGGCGGTGGCACTGCCTGCCCAGGCGACCGTCCGTGCAGCCGCAACACCCTCTTCCCTGCCAACGACTCTGCCCATGATCAGTCCCCCGCCACCCGACACCCTCGACACCGCGACCCTGGTGGATCTGGAAGACATCATGGGTGACGAGCTGGTCACGCTGGTGGATGCCTACCTGCGCGACGGCGAAACGCGCATGCGCAATCTCCAGGAGGCAGCCGCGCGCGGCGACAGCGTGGAGGTCGGCAAGCTCGCGCATTCGCTGAAATCATCCAGCGCCAACCTCGGCGCGATGCCGCTGTCCACACGCGCACGCCAGGTCGAGGAAGCCGCGCGCAACGGCACGCTGGTCAGTCCGCTGGACAGCGTCGCGGCGCTGGAGAAGTTGTACGCGAACGCGGCGACCGCGTTGAGGCAGCGTTACAACCGGCCGTAGCTGACTTACGCGCGCTTCTTCTTGACGCGTTTGGGAGCCTTGGCCTTGGGCTCCGGCATCGCGGCTGCCGTCGCAATCAGCAGTGCCTGCAGTCGATCGGAATCGTCGAGCAATTCGTCTGCAACGGGATAGGGCTTTGCCACGGGATATGGCGGACGGCGGGGAAGGTCGGCAGTCATCGCAGCGGTAGCGTCGGCGGTTTTGACGAACAGGCTGTTGTCACAGGCGAAGGCCACGACCTTGCCATCAATGTAGATGCCGTATTCGCCGAACATCTTCTTGTGCGTGATGCGCTCCCGCAGCCCGGATTGCTCCATCACGTACTCAACGAAAGATATGTCCGTAGCCATGGCGTGTTCCAAATGCGTAGCCCGGAGGGAGCGAAGCGGAATCCGGGGTTTCCGCAAAAGCGAGGCCACGGATTCCGCCCTCATGCGGTTGCATCAGGGCTACTCGCTGTGCCGTGGCGTTGGGCAAGGCCGCGGCAGGTATCAGTTGCGTATTACGTCGGATGCAAAGCTAGCTCCGAATATGCGTCTGCAGGTAACGCTCGAGTCCCACCTGCTCGATCAGTCCCAGCTGGGTTTCCAGCCAGTCGATGTGCTCTTCCTCGGAGTGCATGATGTCGGCGAACAGGCCGCGGCTGACGTAGTCGCCGACTTTTTCGCAATGCGCGATGGCGGTTTGCAGGTCGGGCAGTGCGGCGCGTTCCAGTTTCAGGTCGCACTCGATGCATTCCCTGGGGGTCTGGCCGATCAGCAATTTGCCGAGCTTTTGCAGGTTGGGGAGGCCGTCCAGGAACAGGATGCGTTCGATCAGGCGATCGGCGTGCTTCATCTCGTCGATCGACTCGGTGCGCTCGTGCTCGGCCAGTTCCTTGAAGCCCCAGTTGTCGTACATCCGGTAATGCAGGAAATACTGGTTGATCGCGATCAGCTCGTTGCCCAGAACCTTGTTGAGGTGCTCGATGACCTGGGTGTCGCCTTTCATGCGGGGCTCCTGGTGCGAAACGGCGCGCGCAATGCACGCGATGCCCGCGACTATAGCCCGAACTCGTCGATGCGGCTTTCGTGAGAAGTCAGCCCAAGGAAGGGCGTTCTGATGCTGTCAGCCGAGAAACCGGCAAGGTTGCCGAAGCGTTCGGCGATGCCGCGATCAGGGACGATCGCACGAAGAAATCTTCAGGCCGCGACCGGCAGAGCGGCCGCGCGGCGTTCGGAATCGAGCGCGTCCTTGACCAGTTCGCGCGCTTCGCCTTCGCAGCCGCCGCAGCAGGTGGTACAGCCGGTGCGGGTCTGCACGTCTTCGAACGTTCGCGCGCCACGCGCGACGGCGCGGCGGATGTCATGGTCGGAGACGGCTTGGCAGACGCAGACGTACATGGCGGGTTTCGAGGGGTGGCTCGACGGACGCCATTTGAACGCGAATGCGAATGATTGTCAAGTAGCTTTGGGAAACCCCATGCCGATCTCGACCGAGCACGCCGCTTCGACCAGGGGCGCGAAGTAGCGCAACGCGCGGCGGTAGACGTCGCGCTTGAAATCCACCACATGTTCAGCGGGATACCAGAAATCGACCCAGCGCCAGACATCGAATTCCGGCGTGGCGTGGCTGTCCAGCCGGAAGGCCTGGTCGTCATCCAGCATCCGGAGCAGGAACCACACCTGCTTCTGGCCGATGCAGGTCGGTCGCTGGCCGCGCCGGACATAGCGCGGCGGCAACCGGTAGCGCAGCCACCCGTGGGTCGAGCCGAGCACTTCGACCTGTTCCGCGCGGAGGCCGGTTTCTTCCTCGAGTTCGCGGTACATCGCCTCGTCGGGAGTTTCGTCCGTATTCATGCCGCCTTGCGGAAACTGCCAGCCGTCGCGTTGCACGCGTCGCGCCCAGAACACCTGGCCACGCGCGTTCAGCAGCACGATGCCTACATTCAGGCGGTAGCCGTCCACGTCGATCATGGGCCGGATTCAAACACAGCCCGCGAACCTTCGGCAAGTGCGGCGGCGGTGGCACCAACGTGAACGATTGCGCGCTTCCGGGGTCGTATCCATGCATCGGGTTGCGCCTGCCGCCCCGGCTGGGTATAAGCGATCGACTCGACTTCCGCATCAGCATGGCTTCGACGATCTTCCACCACTGGCTGGACCAGTTCCGTGCACTTTCCGGAAGCCGGCGGCGCTGGGTGGCCGGCGCCGCGGGCGTGCTGGCCTTCGCGGTGATCTTCACCCTGGGCGCGTTGTTCGGACGAGGAGTCGGGTTCCCCGACGGACTCGAATCCCGCGCCCATCGGCTGGCCGCGCGCAACGCCGAACTGGAAAGCCAGAACCAGAGCCTGGTCCAGCAACAGCAGACCGCGAACACGACCATCGCCGCGCTGAAGCAGGCCATGGCGAGCCGCGATGTCGAAATGCAGGCGCTGAAGCAGGAGCAGGCGTTCTACACCAGGCTGATCGGCATCGACGGCAGCCGCTCGGGCCTCGGTGTGCACAACATCGCGCTCCGGCCGGTGAAGAACACCAACGCCTGGAACTTCACCGTCACCCTGGTCGATGCCGCCGAAAACGCCGATCCGACACGCGGCAAGCTGACGCTTGCGGTCGAAGGCGTGCAGGGCGGCAAGTTGACCACGCTCGACTGGGCGCATCTGGCCGGTGCCGCCGGCAAGGATGGCCTGCCGTTCGCGTTCAAGTTTTTCCAGCAGGTGCAGGGCT
This sequence comes from Rhodanobacteraceae bacterium, assembly GCA_035547895.1. Classification (GTDB taxonomy): domain Bacteria; phylum Pseudomonadota; class Gammaproteobacteria; order Xanthomonadales; family Rhodanobacteraceae; genus 66-474. The sequence continues at coordinate 9,699 of DASZTT010000195.1, read as the reverse complement.
CGCTGGTGCTGCCCAAGGGCTTCGTTCCCAATCGGGTCGTGGTCACGCTGCAGCCCGCGTCCGGATCCAGCATTACCCGCACGCTCGACTGGAACGAGGCCGCCAGCAACCAGGGCAGCACCGTTCCTGCGCCTTGATCGGCCGAGACGCCGCCTCCATCATGGCGTCGAGGTGCATGCATGAACGATATTTCCACTACTGCCGAACCCGCCCTCAGGATTTCCGACGCCGCGCTGGGACGCGTGCGCGAACTGATCGCCGAGGAAGGCAATCCGGCGCTCAAGCTGCGCGTATTCATCGAAGGCGGCGGCTGTTCGGGCTTCCAGTACGGTTTCAGTTTCGACGAAGCGCGCGCCGATGACGACTACGTGCTCGATCGCGAAGGCGTGGAACTGCTGGTGGATCCGCTGAGCATGCAATATCTCGAAGGCGCGGAAGTCGATTACGTGGAAGAGTTGTCGGGCGCGCAGTTCGTGATCCACAACCCGAACGCGAAAACGACGTGCGGGTGTGGCAGCTCCTTCACCGCCTAGCTCGTCCGTGAGTTCGGCCGAGCGCACGCGTCTCAACACCTTCACCTGTTCGCCCCTCGACCGTTGCGGCGAACATCGCGCGAACGCGGAATGGATGGCCGCGCAGTGCGCGGCCGCCCATGCGCGCTGGTTGGCGTTCGACAGCGAGGGTCGTGCGCCCATCCGCGACCATCGGCTGTGCTGGATCGACGCCGGCACGCTTCCAGCCGATGCGCCGGCCAACTTCCTGGGCTGCGTTGCAGGCACGCCGCTTTACGCATTGCGTGAACCGGTGGCGCACAGGACGACGTTCCCGGAAGCGCAGTGGCTGGATTTGCGCACGGCCGCGTCCGAACTCGAACGCGACGACGCGGCCGTGTTCGCGTACGCGCGTGGTCTCGCCAACTGGCAAGCCGCCACGCGTTATTGCAGCTACTGCAGCGCGCCGCTCACGTTCATCGACGGCGGCCATCGCGCGGCCTGCGGCGGCTGCGGACGGCTGCATTTCCCGCGCACCGATGCGGCGATCATCGTGATCGTCGAGCACGGCGACGCCTGCCTGCTCGGGCGTCAGGCCGCGTGGCGCCCGCTCCAGTACTCGACCCTGGCGGGATTCGTGGAACCGGGTGAATCGCTGGCCGACGCGGTGCGCCGTGAAGTGCGCGAGGAGACCGGTGTCGAAATCCTCGATTGCGATTTCCATTCCTCGCAGCCGTGGCCGTTTCCGGCCTCGCTGATGCTCGGGTTCACCGCCACCGCCGCCGGACGCGCGATCAGCCTCGCCGATGGCGAACTCGAAGATGCGCGCTGGTTCACCGCGCAACACATCGTCGAGGGCCTGCGCGACGGCACGCTGCGCGTTTCCACGCCGCTGTCGATTTCGTATCGGCTGATCGAGCATTGGCTGCGCACGCGCGCGGGCATCGAATTGTCGGCGCTGCCGCGCGCGGATTGACCGGCCCGTTACAATCGCACCGGATACTCGCGTAAATCAGGGGCTCGATGGCCATCGAACTCGTTGCCGCACTGATCGTGCTGCTGGTGCTGATCGTCTGGCCCGGCAATGTCGCGAACCTGCGTCAATTCGGCTGGTACCACCGCTGGCTCGGCGTGCTCGATTTCGCCGAAGGTGGCGGCAGGATTGCGCTGGCGCTGATCCCGCCGGTGGTGGTGTGCGCGGTGATCGCGCATTTCCTGCAGGGCTGGCTGCTGGTGGTTGCCGCGCTCGCGTTCGCGGTACTGATCCTGTTCTACACGTTCGGACCGCGTGAACTCGAAGCCGATTTCGAAGCCGTGCTGCACGACGACGATCCCGCGACCCGCCTCGTCACGGCGCAAAACCTGCGCAGCGTCCCGGACGGCGCGCCGCGCGCGTTCACCGCGCCCGAACTGGTCGAAGCCGCGGTGATGGCATCGTTGCGGCGGCGCTTCGGCGTGCTGTTCTGGTTCTTCCTGCTGGGACCGGCCGGCGCATTGGGTTACCGGCTTGCCTGGGTCACGACCGAAACCACCGATCCGCGCACGCGCCACGCGGCAAGGCGCTTCGCGTACGCGCTCGACTGGATTCCCGCGCACCTGATGGTGCTGGCCATGGCGCTGGTTTCCAATTTCGATGCCGTGTCCGGTACGTGGCGTGCGTGGCACGGACAGCCGGGGCATTCGATGGAGAACCTCGACCCGGGTTTCCTTGCCGCGGTGGCGCGTTCCAGCGTCGACGCCGACATCGAAGCCGGCGACGGGCCGAGTACCGACACCCACGATCCGCTCATCGAACTGGCCGATGCGCGACGCCTGATGCTGCGGGTGCTGATCGTATGGCTGGCGGTGGTGGCGCTGATCGTGCTCGCAGGCTGGGTGGCCTGACCGGCATCAGTTGCCCGGCGCGATCAGCCGTTCCATTTCCGCTTTGAGGATGGCGCCGTGTTCGCGCAGCCAGTCGCGTTGCGCCTGGTAGCCGGGCATCAGTTCGCCGACCCGCGCCCAGAAGCGGGGCGCGTGGCTGCGAACTTTCAGGTGGCACATCTCGTGCACCAGCACGTAGCGCAGCGCGGCGGGCGGCGCCAGTGCGAGCGCGAGATCGAGCGTGATGCGATCGCGCGCATCGAGGCTCCCCCACAGGCTTTTCAGCGATTTGATGCGCAGGCCGGTGGGCGCGGCGTCGAGGCGTTCGGATGCGTGCGCCATCCAGCGCGAGAGATCGCGCCGCATGTGGGTTTCGAGGAACGCCGCGAGCAGGTTGCGCGCGGCCGGCATCGCCGTGGTGAACGGACGCGGCACGTGCAGCCGCAATTCGTCGCCCAGGAATTCGATGCGCGGATATTCGCTTTCGCGCCACGTGAGTTCGATGCTTTCACCGCGCAGCGGAATCAACGTGGGCACGCCGGGCTTCAGCGGCGGCGGCCCGCGGCGCGGCACGCGCAGCTCGGACAGCTTGCGTTCCAGCCAGTCGCTGTTTTCGCGCAGGAACGCGTACACCTGCGCGGGGTGCGTGCCGCGCGGATAGGAAATGCGCGCGCCGTGCGAGGTGACCGACAAGCGCAGGCGGCGCGCGCGCGGGTGCATGGCTTTCAGCACCTTGATGGTGCCGCCCTTGCCCGTCGCCAGTTCGAGGAAGTCGCCTTCCGGGGTCATGCCGCCTTCTTGTTGCTCTCGTCGGGGCGTTCCAGCCCGAACCATTGTTCCAGGCCCTCGAACAGCCGTTCGAGTTCCAGGGTCATCAGCGCGAAGCGCGCATCGAGTTCGGCTTCCGCGGACTCGCGCCCGTCGGCGTCGAGCGAATCCTGCACGACGTCGAGAAAACGCAACTTGCGGATCACGAGGTCCTCGCCGAGCACGAAATTGGCGCGATCCTCGAATTGCAAGCCGAGCTGGAACACTTGCTTGCCTTGTTTCAGATGTGCCCGAACCTCGGCGCTTTCAAGCTCCTGTTTGCGGCAGCGGATGATCGCCCCGCCGGCCGGATCGCGCAGCTCGCATTCGTCGCCGAGTGCCAGCCCACCGGGTAGCTTGCCATGCGCCAACCATTGCGTCATCAGGGCGCGCGGGGTTTCCGCGGCGGCCAGCGGCTGGGCCGGGAAGCTGCCCAGCGCCTCGCGCAAGCTGGTCAGGGCCGTCTCGGCCGCCTTGCGGCTGGCGGTGTCCAGGACCAGCCAGCCATTTTTCGAGTCTGCGTAGGCATTTAGCCGCGACGGCCGGACGAAGGCCTGGGGCAGCAGGACATCCAGCACCTCCGCCTTGATCGCGCGGCGCTGGCGACCCCCGATGGGCTTGCCGCGGCGTTCAGCTTCCTTGCGCAGGCGCTTGCCGAGCTCGGCATTGACCACCGCCGCGGGCAGCAGCTTTTCCTCGCTGCCGAGGGTGATCAGCGTGGCGTTGCCGATGGTGTGGCTGAGGACTTCGGAATCCGGTCCGAACGGCGACACGAAACCGCGTGTGGCGAGTTCCAGCGGGCCGCACGCGCGCAGGGCGTGGTCGGCGAGCGCAGTGTCCAGGTCCTTCAGCGACTTGGCGACGGATGGAGAGAAACGGAACAGGGTGAGGTTGCGGAAGAACATTCGGGAGCTGGAATGAGAGGTGGAGATTCGTGGTCGGGTCGGAGTCAAGCACCATGGGTGGCAGGTTCGGCATCCGGACCCTGGATTCCGGCGGCCGAATCCCGGCCATCCAGCCACGCGTGAGCATCCGGTCGCGCCGTCTCACTGCGCGAGCCGATCGCGGCGAAATCGAACAGCCCGGCATCGGTCAGGTGCGAAGGCGCGACGTGCGACAGCGCGCGGAACATGATTTCGCTGCGGCCCGGGTGTTCGCGTTCCCACGCGTCCAGCATCCGCCGCACCTGCTTGCGCTGCAGGTTTTCCTGCGAGCCGCAGAGGTTGCACGGAATGATCGGAAACCCGCGCTGCGCGGCGTATTCGGCGATGTCGACCTCGCGACAATAGCTGAGCGGCCGGATCAGCACGTGCCTGCCGTCGTCGGAAAGCAGTTTCGGCGGCATCGCCTTCAGCGTGCCGCCATGAAACAGGTTCAGGAAAAACGTGGCGAGGATGTCGTCGCGGTGATGCCCGAGCGCGATCTTGCTGAAGCCCTCGCGCTCGGCGAACGCGTACAGCGCGCCGCGCCGCAGGCGCGAACACAGGCTGCACAGCGTCCTGCCTTCGGGCACCACGCGCGTCACCACACTGTAGGTGTCCTGTTCGATCACGTGGCACGGCACGCCGCGCGTGCGGCAGTAGTCCGGGATCACGTGCTCGGGAAAGCCGGGTTGCTTCTGGTCCAGGTTCACCGCGGTGAGCTCGAACTTCACCGGCGCCTTCGCCTGCAGCGACAGCAGCAGGTCCAGCAGCGTCCAGGAATCCTTGCCGCCGGACAGGCACACCATCACCCGGTCGCCGTCTTCGATCAGGTTGTAATCGGCGATGGCGCGGCCGGCCGCGTGGCGCAGGCGCTTGGCGAGGCGCGCGGCTTCGTGCGCCTGCTTGCGATCGGTGGAGTGGAAGCGTTCGACGGCTGGCATGAACGGGCCAGTTTAGCGCGCCCGGTGGCGGCGCTACACTGCCGCCATGCAGCCCGACAACGATCCAGCCATGCTGGTCCGGCGCCTCACCGAATTGCGCGAGGAGCACCGCGACCTCGACGCGGCGATCACGACATTGGCGAGCGACCCGGGCTGTGACCAATTGCAACTGAGCCGCCTGAAAAAGCGCAAGCTGAAGCTCAAGGACATGATCGCGTATTTCGAGAACAAGCTGATTCCAGACCTCGATGCTTGAGCCCGTCGTGCTGGAAAACGCGTTCGTCGCGCTGGAGCCGCTGACGCTGGATCATGTCACCGGGCTGGAACGGGCTGCCGCCGACGGCGAACTGTGGAACTTGCGCGTCACGTACGTGCCACCGCCGGGCGCGATGCGGGCGTACGTCGAGGCAGCGCTTGCGATGCAGGCCAACGGCGATTCGTTGTCGTTTGCCGTGCGCGACAAGCGCGACGGCGTGATCGCGGGCAGCACGCGTTACTACGACTACAAGCCCGACGTGCCCCGCATATTGATCGGTTACACGTGGTACGGCGCGAGCCGCCAGCGCACCCACGTCAACACCGCCTGCAAATTGCTGCTGGCGGGCCATGCGTTCGACACGCTCGGTTGCGCGGCGGTCGGCTGGGAAACCGACATCCTCAATACGCGCTCGCAGCAAGCCATCGAACGCCTGGGCGCGCACCGCGACGGCGTGCTGCGGCAGCACAAGCGCCGCCACGACGGCACCATCCGCGACAGCGTCGAATATTCGGTGATTGCGGCCGAATGGCCGGAGATCAGCAGCAGGCTTACGTCGAAGCTCGGCCGTTGACGGAGGCTTCCGCGACGACGTCGGGCGTGATCTTCAGGATGGACTGCCGCACTTCGCGCGCGAGGATCAGTCGCGCGTCGCGCGCGACGTCTTCCAGCACCGCGTCGAATTCCAGCTTGCCGTCGGCGTCGGTCCAGACGATGCGGCGCTCGCGCAGCTTCTGGATGAAGCCGCGGAACAGGCTCTTGTCGAAGAATTCCGGCGCGCTCTGCTGGTAGAGCAGCGACAGGCGCTGCGCCGCGAGCTGGCACAGGTTTTCGAGCTGACCCGCGGTCAGGCTGTGCGGACCATTCTTCACCAGCGCAGCGATCGCGATGTAATAACGCTCGAATGCCTGCAGCAGGCAGTGTGCGAGCAGGCGCAACTGGTAGGCGTCGTCTTCGCGTCCCGAGGCGAGGTGCAAAAGCCGGCCTTCGCCGCCGGCCAGCAGGCCGCGTGCGATCAGCAGGTCGATCAGTGCATCGATGCGTCCGGCGAAACCATCGGTATCCCAGGGCAGGAACAGCTCGGCCTGGATGAACGGATACACGGCGCGGCCCAGCCGCACCACGTTTTCGCGCGCGATGCGGCGGTTGTTGATGAAGCAGCACGCGACCCACGCGCCGGCCGCGAACAGGTGCAGCACGTTGTTGCGGAAATACGACAGCAGCACCGCCTTCTCGCCCTCGACCGCCAGTACGTCGCCGAGCGGGTGCGCGATGCGGCGGATCCAGCCCATTTGTTCGGCGTACTTGACGATGTCCGCGGGCGCCATCGGCGTGACCGTGGTGCGATCCGAATAGGGCAGTTCGGTCAGGATCGCCTTCATCAGTTCCAGTTGCGCCAGCAGGTCGGTCTCGGCCAGTGCGTGGCGCGGCGAGGCCAGCAATGCCAACGCGATCAGGTTGATCGGGTTCACGTCGGCGGCACGGTTGGTGTTGACGAGGATCTTCTCGCCGAGCTGATCCAGCACGTGGTTGAGCCATTCCGGTTTGCTGTCGGGGCTGTCGCCGATGCTGCGCCAGTCCGGATTGGCCGCATCCAGCAGCGCGGTCAGTTCGATCGGCTCGCCGAAGTTCAAGGTGACGCGCCCGTAATGCTGGCGCAGCGCCTTGCGTCCGCCGCGCAGCAGCGCGAGCCAGGTTTCCTTTTCCTTTTTCTGGCCCGAGAGCTCGCCGATGTAGGCGCGGCCTTCCATGAGTTTTTCGTAGCCGATGTAGACTGGCTGGAACAGCACCGGACGGCGCGGCGCACGCAGGAACGCGCGCACGGTCATCGACAGCAGCCCGAAGCGCGGCGCCAGCAGGCGTCCCGTACGCGAGCGGGTGCCTTCGACGAAGTATTCGATGGGCACGCCGCGCTCGATCAACTGCGCCATGTATTCCTTGAAGATCACCGAGTACAACGCGTTGCCCTTGAAGCTGCGGCGCAGGAAGAACGCACCACCCTTGCGCAGGAACGTTCCCAGCACCGGCAGGTTGAGGTTCACGCCGGCCGCGATGTGCGGCACCACCACGCCACTCATGTGGAGCTGGTACGACAACAGCACGTAGTCGGCATGGCTGCGGTGGCTCGGGACGTACACCACTTCGTAGCCAGGGGCGATCGCGCGCAGCGTGTCGAAGTGGTGCATCGCGATGCCGTCGTACAGCTTGTTCCAGAAGTTGGACAGCAGGAACGATGCCGACCGCACGAACGGCGGCGAATAGTCCGCCGCGATTTCATCCATCAGTTTCTGCGCCTGTCGCCAGGCTTTCGCGCGCGGAATGTTCTCGCGCGCCGCGGTGGCGGCGATCGCGGCGCGCACGCTTTCGGCATTCAGCACGGAATCGACCACGGTACGCCGGTGCGAGAGGTCGGGGCCGATCACGGTGGTGCGGACGCGCCGGAAGTGCACGCGCAGCACGCGAGCGAGCTTGCGCTGCAGCCGTTCGATGCGTTCGCCGCTCGATTCCTCGCGCAAGTCGTGCAGCGAAATCGGCGGCGAGAAACGCACGATGGTGTCGCGTCCGTTCAACAGCATGGCGAGCAACCGGCGGAAGTGGCCGACTACCGCCCAGTTCTCGGAGAACAGCACGCTGAACCAGCCCGATTGCCGGTTCGGCGCGCGGCCGACATAGATCGCGACCGGCATCAATTGCACGTTGCGCTCGGGCGCTGCTTCCAGCACCCGCAACAGTTGCCGCAGCGTGTCCTGGGCGGCGTGGTCGCGGCCTCGGCGCTGGAACCAGCCGCCGGTACCGCGCATCGCGAACATCGCGCGGCGGCGTTTGCCCAGGCCGGGCACCCACGCCAGCGGGCTCGGCAGGCCGGCTTCGTGGCAGGCGCGCTCCAGGATCAAACTGTCGGAAAAGCCGTTACGTTCGACGACGTAGATCACCGGCGTATCCGGCGCCAGCAGCGTCACCGGTTCGGCAGGATCGCGTTTGATCTTGATCCACGGCCCCAGCAATGCGCCCCACAGTGCACGCCACCAACCGGCATGCACCAGCGTGTCACGGGACAGGGTTTCGGTCATGACGCGTGCCATGGATGGATGTGCGGTGCAGTCGGCGCAGGTGAGCGGCGATTCTCCCACATCCACGTCAAAGGCTTGTTCCGCGCGGGTCTGGAAGCGGACACCCGCGCAGATGGCCCGACGCCGGGCCGCGTCCTGCCACGAAAAAGCCAGCCTCAGCGGTGTGTGGTGCCGGAGGGCACCGGCCTTGCCGAAGGCACCGGAGCCGCCGATGCAGGGGCGGATGATGCCGGCGCAGCGTTGCCGGCAGCGGGAACGGCACTCGTCGCGCCGCTTGCGGCTGCTGTGGCGGCGGGCGCGGGATGCGCCTTCTGCCAGGCATCCAGAAGGGCGGCGTCGTACCAGTGGCCGGCCTGTTTCACCATCGGCCATTGGCCGCTCAGTGGCCGGCCCGCGAGATTCATGTCGAGCTTGACGGTTGCGTGGCTGCCGTCGTTTCCGGAGGCGCTCACGTTGGCCGATTCCAGGCTGTTGGCGACGTCGAGTCCATACAGGTTCAACAGGCTCTCGAGTCCGTTCCACAGGATGCCGTAGCTGCGCATCGTCTGCGCGTAGTCCTGGGCGCGCCATTGCGCCAGTGTCTGGACGTGCAACTGGCGCGCGGTGGCACACACCAGTTCGATCGCCTGCTTTGCTTTCTTCGCGTCGCTGAAATCGGTGGCCCTGCTCCAGGCGATCAATGCATCGAGTCCTTGCGTTGCCATCGCTTTCTGGCTGGGTCCGAGTTGCGGCGAGGCCGCGATCATCTGCTTGCCCGCGGCTTCCAGGATGCCGCTCGCGATCGGCAAGGTTTCGTTCTTGCCGCCGCGCAATTTCGGCAGCTCGGGTTGCAGGCGCCTGGCCAGCTTCGCTTCGGCGCCCGGTTCGGTGAGCATTCGCATGATCTGGGCGAATTGCTGGTCCTGGGTGGCGGAAGCGGTGCCGGGTCGCGCATGCGCGGCGTCCCATTCGCCGCGCCACTGCGCGTAATCGGCAGGCGGAAGCCGGTTCTTCATCAGCCCGTCGAAATCGCCCGCGGCGGTGAGGCGCAGGCTGGTTGCGACCGCCGCTTCCGGCGTCGCGTTGCTGGGGGGCGGCGGTGCGTGATGGCAGGCGGGGAGCGCGAGGGCGCAGGCACTCACGATGAGCCACGCCGCGGCACGAGGATGCATTCGGTTTCGCATGCGCCGGAGTGTGGCGACGGTGCGGCGGCGGCGCAAGTTAGGGTCTGTTGACGCCATGCCAAGCGGACCGCGTTGCTTCCGCAGCGGTCGCCAGACGAGGCGCGCGCCGCAGCGCCAGAGTGGTTCTCTGGTCAAGGCGCGCACCGAAGGATGGCGGCCGCTGCGGAGCAACCCTTCGGGCCGG
>DASZTT010000194.1:0-6712 GCA_035547895.1 Rhodanobacteraceae bacterium | reverse complement strand
TCACGTCGCTTTCGACCAGCCGCTGCTGCAACTCGATCCCGCGAACCTCGACCTGAACCGGCAGGCGGCAAAGGCGCAACTGGACGCCGCGCGCAGCAAGGCGGAACAGTCGAAGGTCAACCTCGACCGCGACGCGCAACTGCTGAAGCAGGAATTCATCAGCCAGGCCGAATACGACCGCGACAAGGTCGATCTCGATACCGCGACCTCGCAATTGCAAATGGCGCAGGCGCAGTACGACGAGGCGACCAACCAGGCCGGCTACGGAACCTTGCGCGCGGCGGTGGCCGGCATCGTGACGGCGATCGACGTGGACGTGGGTGACGTCGTCAACACCGGCAAGACAGCGGTGACGATCGCCAAGGACGGCGACCGCGAGGTGGTCATCGACGTGCCCGAATCACGCGTCGATGAGGTACGCGACGCGAAGGATTTGTACGTGACCCTGTGGGCGAACCCGGGCGCGAAATACCACGCGAAGTTGCGCCGCATCGATCCGGATACCGACCCGTCCACGCGCACCTACGAAGCGTACGTCACCGTGCTGAAGCCCGATCCCGCGGTGCTGCTCGGCATGACCGCGTACGTGCACGTGCCGGAACCCGCCGCGGGCAGCACGTTCACGCTGCCGTTGACCGCCGTCGTCGACAAGCCCGACGGCCCGCACGTATGGCTGGTGGACAAGGGCGCGGGAACGGTGTCGCTGCACGCGGTGAAGGTGCTGACCATCAGCGGCAACGTCGCGCTGGTGAGCGACGGCCTGCAGAACGGCGAGACCGTCGTCACCGCGGGCGCGAACCTGCTGCACGAAGGCCAGTCGGTGCGGCCGGTCGGGACCTACAGCATGCAGGATCCCTGAGCGATGTCGAACAGCAACCTGTCCGCGTGGGCGCTCAAGCACCAGCAGTTCATCCTGTTCTCGATCATCATCCTGCTGGTTGGCGGCATCTATTCGTATACGCACCTGGGCCAGGAAGAAGACCCCGGTTTCACCGTGCGCAGCATGGTCGTGCAGGCGTACTGGCCGGGCGCGACGCTGGAGCAGATGCAGCAGCAGGTCACCGACAAGCTCGAGAAGAAGCTGCAGAGCGTCGCCGAGATCGATTACGTCAAGAGCTTCGTCGAGGCCGGCCAGACGCAACTCACCGTCACGCTGCGCGACGACACGCCGCCCGAGCAGGTGCCGGAAGTCTGGTACCAGGTGCGCAAGAAGATCGGCGACATCGCGTATTCGCTGCCGCAAGGCGTGCGCGGGCCGTTCTTCAACGACGAATTCGGCACCACCTTCGGCAACATCTACGCGCTGACCGCGGACGGCTTCAACTACGCGCAGATGAAGGTGTTCGCCGAATCGGCGCGCGACGAATTCCTGCGCGTGCCCAACGTCGACCAGGTCAACCTCGTCGGCACGCAGGACCAGCGCATCTACATCGAGTACTCCAACGCCAAGCTGGCCACGCTCGACATCAACCCCGACCAGATCGTCGCGACCTTGAAGGCGGTCAACGGCGTGGAACCGGCCGGCGTGATCCAGACCCGCGACGAGCAGATCCAGTTGAACGTCAGCGGCGACTTCGATTCGGTGCAGAGCATCCGCAACATCGGCATCTATGCCAACGGCCACATGTTCCGGCTCGGCGACGTGGCGACGGTGAGGCGCGGCTATGTCGATCCGCCGCAACTCAAGATGTTCTTCAATGGCCAGCCCGCGATCGGGCTGGCGATCAGCATGCGGACCGGCGGGGACGTGCTGCGGCTCGGCAAGGATCTGAACGCCGCCGCCGCGCACCTCGAGGGCCATTTCCCCGTCGGCGTGAAGCTCAATACCGTGTCCGACCAGCCGAAGGTCGTGAAATCCGCGGTCGGCGAATTCTCCGACAGCCTGTACGAAGCCGTGGGGATCGTGCTGCTGGTTTGCTTCCTGTCGCTCGGCATTCGCACCGGTTTCGTCGTCGCCTTGTGCATTCCGTTCGTGCTGGCGGTGGTGTTCCTGGTGATGTACCTCCTGGGCATCGACCTGCAGCGCATCTCGCTGGGCGCGCTCATCATCGCGCTCGGCCTGCTGGTGGACGACGCGATCATTTCCGTGGAAATGATGGTGCTGAAACTCGAGGAAGGCTGGGACCACGTGCGCGCGGCCACCTTCGCCTACACCGCCACCGCATTCCCGATGCTGACCGGCACGTTGATCACCGTCGCGGGTTTCCTGCCGGTCGCGATCTCCAAATCCGGTTCGGCGGAATACACGCGCTCGCTGTTCGAGGTGGTCGGCATCGCGCTGGTCGTTTCGTGGTTCGTGGCGGTGCTGGTCACGCCGTACCTGGGATTCAAGCTGCTGCCGGACTTCAAGCCGAAGCCCGGCGAGAACACCGACGTGTACCAGCGGCCGTTCTATCGCTGGTTCCGCAAGCGGGTGAGCTGGTGCCTCGACCATCGCCTGCCGGTGATCGGCGTGACGATCATCCTGTTCGTGTTGTCGCTCGGGTTGTTCAAGCTGATCCCGCAGCAGTTCTTTCCGTCCTCCGATCGCCCGGAACTGATCGTGGATTTGTGGATGCCGCAGGCAGCGAGCTTCGACGAAATCCAGGAGCAGGCTGCCGCGATGCAGAAGGATCTGAAGGACGATCCCGATGTCGTCTCGGTAACCAGCTACGTGGGCGGCGGCAGTCCGCGTTTCTACCTGCCGCTGAACGTGCAGACGCAGAGCAATCTCGCCGAACTGGTCGTGATGACCAGGGGCTACGAGCAACGCGAAGACGTGATGGCGAAGATCCAGCACCTGCTGGATGACGGATTTCCCGCCGCGCGAGGCCGCGTGACGCGGCTCGAAAACGGTCCGCCGGTGGGTTACCCGGTGCAGTTCCGCATCAGCGGCGATAACGAGGTGCAGTTGCGCAACATCGCCGACCAAGTGATGGCCACGGCACGCGCCAATCCCGATACCACCGACGTCAACATGGATTGGGGCGAGCGCGTCAAGGTGCTGAAGATCGACATCGACCAGGACAAGGCGCGCGTGCTGGGCGTGAGCTCGAAGAGCGTGTCGCAGGCGCTGCAGTCCTCGCTGAGCGGCTACGACATCACGCAATACCTGGAAGGCACCGACAGCATCGGCGTGTACGCACGCCTGCAATCCCCGGAGCGCACCGATCTCAACAACATCAAGGACCTCAAGATCTACACGCAAGCCGGCCACTTCGTGCCGCTGTCGCAGATCGCGCGGTTGCGATTGGCCAGCGACGACAGCATCCGCTGGCGCCGCAACCGGATTCCCACGATCACGGTGCAGGCGGACGTGACCAATGGCGCGCAGGGCAACGACGTGGAACACGCGCTGTGGTCGCAGCTCGAGCCGCTGGTCCGGAAGCTGCCGCCGGGCTATCGCATCGAGATGGGCGGGTCGCTGGAATCCAGCAGCAAGTCGCAGAAGGCGATCAAGACCACGATGCCGCTGGTGATCGTGATCGTGCTGTTCCTGCTGATGATCCAGTTGCAGGACATGCGCAGGATGGCGCTGGTGTTGCTGACGGCGCCGCTGGGCATCATCGGTGTCACCGCGATCATGCTGGTGTTCCGCATACCGTTCGGCTTCGTGGCCTTGCTCGGCACCATCGCGCTGTTCGGCATGATCATCCGCAACTCGGTGATCCTGATCGTGCAGATCGACCACGCGCTCGGCGAGGGCGCGACGATGCGCGACGCGATCATCGAATCCACCGTGCATCGTTTCCGGCCGATCCTGCTGACGGCCGCCGCGGCGGTGCTGGCGATGGTGCCGTTGACGCGTTCGGTGTTCTGGGGGCCGATGGCGTGGGCGATCATGGGTGGCCTGACGGTCGCGACGCTGCTGACGCTGCTGTTCCTTCCGACCGCGTTTGCGGTGTGGTTCAAGGCCGCGAAAACGGGGGGTTCCCATGCGGGCTGAGCAGCGCGCGAACGTCTGGGTGGTCGGCGGTTGCATCGTTGCCGCGTGCCTTTTGGCCGTGTCGACCGCGCACGCGATGGATTTCAGCACCGCCGTGCAAAAGGCCCAGGCGTTCGATCCCACCACGCAGGCAGCGAATTACGCCTACCTCGCCGGCATCGAAAAGGGCAAGCAGGGGACGGCGCTGTACTTCCCGCAGGTCAACGCCACCGCCAACTACAACCGCCTGCACCTCGATTCCGAATCCACGCTCCACCTGCCGCCGTTCTTCCCGACGGACGTCCTGATCGGCGACTCCACGGGCTACCTGCACGGCTTCGGCGTGACACTGGTGCAACCGATCTACAACGCCGCGGTGTTCGCGGGTGCGGCGGAACTGAAGGACCAGGCCAAACTCGCCGGCCTGCAGAAGCAGGGTGCCGATGCCAATCTTGTATTGCGCGTGGCGCAGGCCTACTTCGGCGTGCTCATGGCCGAGGACAACCTCGAACTCACGCGCAAGCAGAAGGCCGCCATCGCGCAACAGCTCGCGAGCGCGCAGGCGCGCTTCAAGGCCGGCAAGACCAACATCACCGACGTGCGCGATGCGGAAGCCCGCTACCAGGGCGTGATCGCGCAGGAAATCGCGGCGGTCAACGCCCTCGCCGTGCAACAGGACCAGTTCGCGAGCATCGTCGGCGCGCCGCCGCAGGACCTCGCCAGGGTGCCCGACACCTTCAAGCCCGCCGCGCCGCAGCCCGATGACCTGGACACGTGGATCGCATGGGGCCGGCAGGACAACCTCAACGTGCAGGGCGCGCGCGTGCAGCTCGACGTCGACAACCACGAGGTCGACAAATACCGGCTGAGCAGCCGTCCGCAATTGAACCTGGTGGTGAGCTACCAGGACATGCGCCAGAGCGGCACGCTGCCGATCCTCGTCGCACCGGACCACAGCAAGCAGACCCTGGTCGGGCTGCAACTTTCGGTGCCGTTGTTTGCCGGTGGCAGCTACCAATCCAAGTATCGCGAAGCAGTCGCGGACGTGGGACAGGCCACCTCCCAGTTGCAGGCCACGCTCGCGAGCACCGACGTGCAGGTCAAGCAGCAGTTCCTCAACGTGGAAATCGGCTCGCAGCAGGTCAACGCGTTGCAGCAGGCCGTGGTCGCGTCGAAATCGTCGCTGGACGCGACCACGCTGGGCCTGAAGGTCGGCAAGAAAACCACCCTGGACGTGCTGAACGCCCAGCAGCAGTATTTCTCGGCGCAGCAGAATCTCGACGCCGCGCGCTACCAATACCTGGTGTCGCGCCTCAACCTTGCCGCGCTGGTCAACCGGCTCGGCGCCGACGACGTGCGGGCGGTCAACGGTTACTTGACGCTCGACTCGCGTTGACCAGCGACGGCAGGCCGGAGCGATGGTGAAGAAGAAGAGCCAGGGCACGGTGATTCGCAGGCTTGCAGCGTGCTTGCTTGCGGCCGCCCTCGTCGCGACCTGGCTTCCCGCGCAAGCCGCGCAGCCGGATCAATGGGACGGGAACTGGCACTACACCATCAGCCCTTACGCGTGGTTGCCCGGCATCGACGCGACGTTGCGTTTCCAGATCGCGGGCTCGCCGGTGTCGAATCAATCGACCGGCGACATCTGGGACAACCTCGGCGGCGCATTCGAGCTGATGGGTTCGGCGCGCAAGGGGCGCTGGGGTGTGTACGCCGATCTCGACTGGGTCGACTTCAGCGACATGGAAGGACGTGCGACGACCGTCGGCAGGGCAGGCGTGCCGCTCCAGTTCCAGGATCGCTGGGACATGCAGGGCGCGATGGCCAACGTGGACGGCATCTACACCCTCGCGCACGGCCGGGCCGGCTACGCCGATCTTCTGTTCGGCGCGCGCTTCGTATGGATCGAAGGCTCCATCGACTGGAACTTCGCGGCCGGCGGAAACAGCAGCAACGTCGACTTCGCGCGCAGCGGCAGCCGCAGCCGGCGGGCAGACTTCGTCAATCCGATGATCGGCTTGCGGGGACGCTGGATTCCATTCCACGGCCGCTTCTTCGTGCCCTATCACCTCGATTACGGCGCCGCGGGTTCGACTTCGTCTGCACAGGCGAGCATCGGCGCCGGGCTCGCCTTCGACTGGGGCGACGTGGCGCTGACCTGGCGCCAGGTCCGGCTGTCCCGGGACGACGACTCGTCGGTCCTGAAAAAGATCACGCTGAGCGGCCCGAGCCTGCGGCTCGCATGGCATTTCTGATGCCGGGCTCTCCCACTAAAGGGCAGACCCGTTCGGCCGGGATCAGCAAGGGCCGACAACGCCCTTGATCATGCAATAGCGGTCGAGGTCTTCGGGAGCAAAGACCGCGCCGGCAAAGTGCTTTTTGACGCCACTTACATACGCCGCCTGGTCGGCTTTGTCGATGGCATCAAGCTGTTCGGCGGCGGCGCCCACCCACTTGTTGCCGCAGGCTGACAGACGACCATTGTACTCGGTGCACCAAGCGTCGGGATGCGGGTTGCCAGGATCACATGCGGTGAAAAACCCTACACGCACTTTATTTTGAAGCCCCCAAAGGATATGCCCGCATACGAAGGCTTCCGGCTGAACTCCGTGCGTGGCGCATTGAACTGTGTTGGTGGTTCGTGACATCCGATATTTCGATGGAAGGCTAACGCCCGAGGTAAGCGGCCGACGGCCCGCGTAGCGGGACGGCGGTCCGCTTGACCGAGATGTTAGGTTGCAACGCTCCGCGCTGCGGCCGCAAATGTTTGGAATGCCGACTCGGCCTGCTCGCCAGCCGTGCCTGACA
>DASZTT010000193.1:0-45364 GCA_035547895.1 Rhodanobacteraceae bacterium | reverse complement strand
GAAAGCGGGAATCCAGTGGCTTTATTGGTATTTGCCAGAAAGTCACCGGGTCCCGGATATCGCTTCGCGATTCCGGGATGACGAGCGGAATTTTGGTGGTGCTAGCTGAACTTGAAGCGACTCGGAGTGATCGGCGATCGCGCAGTACCAAGGGCGCTCAAGATGGCGGCGGCGGGGCGATCACTTCCCTCTGCCCATTATGTTGCGGCGCCGTCACCACGCCGTCCTGCTCCATCTGTTCGATCAGCCGCGCGGCGCGGTTGTAGCCGATGCGCAGGTGCCGCTGCACGCCGGAAATCGACGCGCGCCGGCTGGTGGTGACGATCTGCACGGCCTTGTCGTACAGCGCGTTGTCATCGTTGCCGTCTTCTTCCTCGGGCAGACCCGACTCGTTGATGATCTTGCCGTCGCCCAGCGCCTGCACTTCCTCCAGCACGCCTTCGATGTAGCTCGGCTCACCCTGGGTGCGCAGCCACTCGACCACCTTGTGCACGTCGTCATCGCCGACGAATGCACCGTGCACGCGTTCCGGCGTCGCGGTGCCGGGCGGCAGGTACAGCATGTCGCCGTTGCCGAGCAGCGTCTCCGCGCCGGACTGGTCGAGGATGGTGCGCGAATCGATCTTCGACGAAACCTGGAACGCGATGCGGGTCGGGATGTTGGCCTTGATGAGGCCCGTGATCACGTCCACCGACGGGCGCTGCGTCGCCAGGATCAGATGCACGCCCGCCGCGCGCGCCTTCTGCGCCAGCCGCGCGATCAGTTCCTCGACCTTCTTGCCGACGATCATCATCATGTCGGCGAATTCGTCGATGATCACCACGATGAACGGCAGCGGCTCCAGCGGCTGCGCCTTGTCTTCCGGCGCGTCGGGATTGGCCTTGAACAGCGGATCGGGCAAAGGCTGGCCCGCGGCTTCGGCGTCGCGCACTTTCTTGTTGAAGCCGGCAAGGTTGCGCACGCCGACGGCGGCCATCAGCTTGTAGCGGCGCTCCATCTCGGCGACGCACCAGCGCAACGCGTTGGCGGCCTCCTTCATGTCGGTCACGACCGGCGCCAGCAGATGCGGAATGCGGTCGTAGACCGACAACTCCAGCATCTTCGGGTCGATCATGATCATCCGCACCTCGGCCGGCTTGGCCTTGAACAGCAGCGACAGCACCATCGCGTTCAGCGCCACCGACTTGCCCGAACCCGTGGTGCCGGCCACCAGCAGGTGCGGCATCTTCTGGAGATCGACCACCACCGGACGTCCGCCGATGTCCTTGCCCAGCGCCAGCGAAAGCGGCGAGCGCGCATCGCCGTATTCGCGCGAACTGAAGATTTCCGACAGGTACACCACTTCGCGATGGGCGTTTGGAATCTCCAGGCCGATCACGTTCTTGCCGGGAATCACGTCGACGACGCGCACGCTGACCAGCGACAGGCCGCGCGCGATGTCCTTGTCGAGCGAGGAAATCTGGCTGCCGCGAACACCGGGGGCTGGCTCCAGCTCGAACCGCGTGATTACCGGCCCGGGATGCGCCGAGACCACGTGCGCGTCGATCCGGAAATCCTTGAGCTTCATTTCGACCTGGCGCGACAGCACTTCAAGGGTTTCTTCCGAATAGCCCTTGCCCGACTGCGGCTGCGGTTCTTCCAGCAGCGACAACGGTGGCAGCTCGCCTTCGGACGCGGCGCCGGTGAACAGCGGAATCTGGGTCTCGCGCTTGGCGCGTTCGCTTTTCACGATCGGCGCGGGCGCGGGTTCGATGCGCACCGGCTCGCGCTTGGCCCGGCGTGCGCTGTCTTCCTTGCGCGCGGTCTCGCGTTCGACGCGCGCGGCGCGTGCCGCCAGGGTTTCCGGCGCGCGTTTCAGCTTGCCGCGCAGCCATGCCGCGCCTGCCAGCACCTGCTGGCCCGTCCAGTCCATCACGCGGAACCACGACAGGCCGGTGATCCACGTCACCGCGATCAAGGTCATCGCGAACAGCAGCAGCAAGGCGCCGAGTTCGCCGAATCCACGATGGAGGACACCGCCCGCGCCGCAGCCGAGCAAGCCGCCGGCGCCGACCACGTCGTTGCATTGCGGATCCGATGCGTGCAGCCACGCCAGTCCGCAGCCGCCGACGAAAAACACGACGAATCCGACCAGGCGCAGGCTGGGTTCCCATTTGCTTTCACCTTCGCCACGCCGGTACCAGCCGCGCAGTACGCCCACCGCCAGGACCACCAGCAGCAACGGAAACGCATATGCGATGACGCCGAACAGATGAAACAGCAGATCGCCGATGTAGGCACCGACCGAACCGCCGAAGTTGTGCACCGCCTGCCCCGGCGTGCCGGTATGCCACCATCCGGGATCCGATGCGCTGTAGCCCGCGAGGCAGGCAAACAGATACACCGCGAGCGGGAACAGCAGCAATGCGGCCGCCTCGCGCAGCAACCTGCGCGTGCGTTCACTCATTCCCGTGGATCTGGCTTCAGCTTGAACTCGTGCACGCGCCACGCGTGGCAACCCCGCACAACTCGAAACGACGGGTGAAACTATAACGGTTCGTCGTGCGATCGTCCCCGTTCACGGCTTCGAGCAGGTTCAATCAGAGGATGGACCTGATCATCTCGCGAGCGGACCATTCCTCGTGGCCACAGATGCGACGGCCGCCCGAAGGCGGCCGTCGATCAAGCCAGGCTGACAGCATCCGCTCAAAGTTTCATGCCCTTGAGCGCCGGATGCACCAGCTCGCCGCCGGCGACGTTGATGCCGCTTGCGAGCACGGCATCCTTGTGCCAGTTCTTCTGCGCGAGACGCGTCACGTACGGCAGGATCGCCGCCGAGATCGCCTGCGAGGAAGTCTGCGGCACGGCCCCCGGCATGTTGGTGACGCAGAAGTGCGTCACGCCATCGACGACGTAGGTCGGCTCTTTCCACGTGGTCGGCTTCGAGGTTTCGAAGCAACCGCCCTGGTCGATGGAAATGTCGACCAGCACGCTGCCCTTTTCCATGGACTTCACCATCGCCCTGGTCACCACGCGCGGCGCCTTCGCGCTCGGAATCAGCACGGCGCCGATCACCAGGTCCGCCGTCGCGACTTCCTCGGCAACGGTGGACTCATAGGCATAAAGCGCGGTGACGTTGGCGCCCCATTGGCGCGCCTGCGTCAGGCGATCCGGCCGCTTGTCGAACACGACCACGTTGGCACCGGCCGCAGCCGCGAGTTCGGCCGCATTGCCGCCCGCAACGCCTGCACCCAGTACCACGACCTTGCCGCGCTCGGTCGCGGCCATGCCGCCCAGGAGCTTGCCCTTGCCGCCCTGCGGCTGGTGCAGCAGCGTGGTTCCGCATTGGGTCGCGAGCCGGCCGGCGATCACCGACATCGGCGCGAGCAGCGGCAGCGAACCATCGACTTCCTGCACGCTCTCGAACGCAACGCCGGTCAGGCCGATCTTCAGCAGTGCCTTGGTCAGCTTCGGATCGGGTGCGAGATGCAGGTAGCAGAACAGCAGGTGGCGCTTCTCCAGCAGCTTCAGGTCGCCTTCGATCGGCTCCTTGACCTTGACGATCATTTCCGCCTTGTCATACAGCGCCGCGGCATCCTTGGCGATCTTCACGCCCACCTTGGTGTAACGCTCGTTGGCGAAACCGCTCTTCTCCCCCGCACCGGACTGCAGGTAAACCTCGTGGCCGTGGCGGATCAGGTCCGCGCAGGCCGCGGGGACGAGGGCGACGCGGCCCTCGAGGGTCTTGGTTTCGGAAGGGACGCCGATACGCATGGAAATCATCCTCGTGCAAAAATCACAATCACTGCGTGCTTGAAATACCGCGTCAAACTCCCCATGCTGCACGACTCGTCGCGGCAGGTCGCCCGAGACGCGGCGCGCGACGCACCGGAGTCACGAACAAAACTGCCGTAGGGAATCGCCGCATCGAAACAACGCACCGCGGCGGACGAGAGGAAGTTCCTGCGGACCTTGAAAAAACCCGAGGATTATACATGAGCACCCCGAAGCACAGCCGCCTTTTGATCCTCGGTTCCGGCCCCGCCGGCTACACCGCGGCCGTCTATGCGGCGCGCGCGAACCTGCAGCCGATGCTGATCACGGGCCTGACGCAAGGCGGCCAGCTAACCACGACTACCGACGTCGACAACTGGCCCGGCGATGCCAAAGGCGTGCAAGGCCCGGAGCTGATGCAACGGATGGCGGAACATGCACAGCGCTTCAACACCAACGTGCTGTTCGACCATATCCACACCGTCGATCTGAAGCAGCGTCCGTTCAAGTTGAAGGGCGACAGCGGCGAATACAGTTGCGATGCCCTGATCATCGCCACCGGCGCGGATGCGAAATATCTCGGCATCGCTTCCGAAACCGCATTCAAGGGCAAGGGCGTGTCCGCCTGCGCGACCTGCGACGGCTTCTTCTTCCGCAACCAGGACGTCGCGGTGATCGGCGGCGGCAACACCGCGGTCGAGGAAGCGCTGTACCTTGCCAACATCGCCCGCAAGGTCACCCTCGTGCATCGGCGCGACAAGCTGCGCGCGGAAAAAATCCTGCAGGACAAGTTGTTCGAGAAAGCCGCCGCGGGCAAGGTCGAACTGGTCTGGAACCATACCGTCGACGAAGTGCTGGGCGATGACACCGGCGTCACCGGCCTGCGCCTGGTCAGCACCGCCGATGCCAGCAAGCGCGACATCGCGGTGACGGGGATGTTCGTCGCGATCGGCCATACGCCGAACACCGGCGTGTTCGAAGGCCAGCTCGAAATGCGCAATGGCTACATCAAGATCAAGAGCGGCCTCGAAGGCAACGCCACCGCGACCTCGGTACGCGGCGTGTTTGCGGCCGGCGACGTCGCCGACCACGTGTATCGGCAGGCCGTCACTTCGGCCGGCTTCGGCTGCATGGCCGCGCTGGACGCCGAGAAATTTCTCGATTCGATCGGGCTGACGGGCTGAGGCGCTCAGCCCTCGAGTGCATAGAGCTGCCAGCGGCCCGGCACGCCTTTCAGGACCTGTGCGCCAAGCTCGCGCAGTTCGATGCCGGAGCCAACACCGAGGTCCCTGACCGCCGCGGTGGCCAGCACTTCGCCGGGCTGCGCCGCCTGCAACACGGCCGAGCCGATTTCGACGGCCGGGCCGCTGAGCTTGTCGCCCGCACGCGTGCATTCGGCGGTATGCGCGCCCGCATGGATTTCCAGCCGCAATTGGTCGCGCAGTACCTGCCGTACCGTGTTCGCGAAACGCAGCGCACGCGCGGGACCGTCGAAACTCACCAGGAAACCGTCGGACGAACGCGCCGCCTCGTGGCCATCGAAGCGCGCGAGTTCCGCGCGCACGATCGCGCGCTGCCGCACCAGCAGGTCCTGCCAGCGCGCATGGCCGAGGTTGGCGGCCAACTGCTCCGACTGCGCAATGCCGATGCACAACACGGTGGTGAGCGCACGCTCGGAATGCCTCGCCGGGCCGAGGCTGCCCAGGAACCTGCCGATCAGATCCAGCGTGCTGTCATCGCCCGGAACCAGAACATCCATGTCGCTGCCGGGCAGCACGGCCAGTTTCGCCGTCTCGATGTGCTCCGCCAGGTAATGCGCGTGCGCGACGGGAATCACGGCAAAGTCGCGGCGGTGCAGGATCAGCGTCGGTGCGTGGATCGCCGACAGCACCGAACGCGCATCGAAATTGATGATGTAGCGGAATTCCGTACCTGCGCGCCGCGGCGAGTAGGACACGCGCTGCATGCGCATCACCCACTGCACGTAATCCGGATCGCCGATGAGCATTTCACGGGTTTGCGACACCATCCGTTCGGTGCCCCACGCGCTGTCCCACATCGCCGACAGCTGGTCCGAGCGCTCGTCGCTTTCGCCGCACGGGTAGCCGGGCGCGGCGCGGAAGCGCGCGCTGGTATTGCCCAGCACGAGTGCGCGGACACGATCCGGATGGCTGCCCGCGAACAGCATCGACGCCGCGGCTGCATCGCGCTCCGCCAGCAGCGCCACCTCGGCGACGCCCAGATGGTCGAGCACGATCAGGATGTCTTCCAGCCAGTCTTCCCAGGTCGGCGGCACGTCCGACGGCAGCGGATCGGAAATGCCGCAGCCGCGCCGGTCGAACGCGATCAGCCGATGGCCCTGCGCCAGCCTGGCCAGCATCGCCGCGTTGGCCGGGTAATCCCACAGGTTTTCGATGCTGCGGCTCATCGGATTGACGAGCAGCAGGTTCGCGGGTCCATCTCCCGCGACCCGACAGGCGATGTCGCCGCGCGCGGTCCGGACGTACTTCACGGGAGGTAATGGCTGGCTCATCCCGCGCGACCCTCCTGATCGATGCCGCCGCAAGCATAGCAAGCGGGGCGTCAGCCGTCGTTGTCGAGCTCGGTAATGTGCAGAGGACCCTCGGTGCCGCCCGCGACATCGAAATTGAGCCAGAAGATCGGCACCGGCGACCGATTGCGTTCCGTGAAGCCTTCGAGCTCCCACGCGGTCGCCACCTCGGGGGGCGCTACCATCCGCATCTCGACCGCCGCGTAACCCGCCGCTCGCGCAGCGCGGCACAAGGCGCGGATCGCGGCGCGCCCGATGCGGTCGGGACCGCCCTTCGACCAGAAATCCTGCACGACCAGGCTGTCGCGATCGTAGTAGTTGTCGGCACAGGCGAACCAGGCCAGCAGGCTCCCGCCATCCGCCTCGCCGACCAGCAGGTAGCGCCGCCGGTACGAGGGCAACAGATCGAACCGCCAACGCAACATTTCGAAGTCCCGCGCCACGCACCAGCGCGCGTCGCGCGGCGTGGCCTGCCACAGGGCCGCCATGGCCGCGCTCACGCTGTCGATCCAGCGCGCCTCGACGCCGCCTCCGCCAGCGCGCAAACCATCGCGCGCGTGCAGGCCCAGGTCGGCGACCGCACCCGCCGCACGCGCCAACGGCCGGGGCAAGACCCGCGCCAGGTAACGCGCGCTCCGCAGCACCTTGACGCGGCGAACCTTGAAGCCGGTCGTGACGCCGGCCGCGGCAATCCTTCCCAGCGCCATCGCGTGCGGCGCGCTTTCCTCCGTCCCCGGCATCGCATACAGCGCGTCGTAGCGGCCCCTGCACGCGTCGATCGCCGATTTGAACAGGAACATCGGCGGTCGCATCTTGCGATGCTCGGGCAACACGCAGAAGTGAGAAAGCATGCCTGCCCGGATCTCATGGCCGTGCCACCACACCCGGCGCGGACTGACGCCAAGCGTGCCCACCACCTTGCCGGTCGGGATGTGGCGGAGAAATTTCAGTTCCGGCCTGGCGCCCGGATGTTCCAGGTAATAGCGCTGGAACACTTCTTCCTGCCGACCGGGCCATCCGACGGTCGTGCGCCACACGCCCAGCGTATCGGCGCACGCATGTTCGAGGTCCGCGTCGACCACTTCGTAATCGGCGACCGACGTCAGCCTGTCCCATGGGAAAACCGGCCCCATGTTTGCCATGTGCAAATCCCCGGATCGCGCAAGTGATGATGCACGCGTGTCGAGGTGGCAAGCAAATGCCATGCCCGATGAGTCCCGTACACGGCCCGCGCTCGCCTGCGCCTACAATGCGACCATGCTGACGCTGCGCACGCACGAATCCATCGACGACATCGACGCCAGCGCATGGAACGCGCTGGCCGCAGACGACAATCCCTTCGTCAGCCATGCCTTCCTCGCGGGCCTCGAACGCACCCGTTGCATCCGCGAGGCTTTCGGCTGGCGCGCGCAGCACCTCACGCTGCACGAGGGCGACGCGCTCGTCGGCGCCCTGCCCCTGTACGTGAAGGGCAACTCGCACGGCGAATACGTGTTCGACTGGGCCTGGGCCGATGCCTGGGAGCGCGCAGGCGGCGATTACTACCCGAAGTTCCTGTGCGCGGTGCCTTATTCGCCGGTGACCGGTCCGCGCCTGCTGGCCGGCAACGGATCCCGCGCCGCGCTGCATCGCGCAACCCTGGCCACGGCGCTGCGCGAACTGACCGATCGCACCGGCCTGTCCTCGGCGCACGTGAATTTCCTGCGCGATGAAGACAGTGCCGCGTTCGACGACGCGTGGCTTGCGCGTTCCGATTGGCAATTCCAGTGGCGCAACCGCGACGGCTGGCGCGACTTCAAGGACTTCCTGGGCGCCTTCACCCACAAGCGGCGCAAGGCCGTCCGCCACGAACGCGCGCAAGTCGCGGACGCCGGCATCGAGTGCGAATTCCGCGACGGCGGTTCTCTGGATGACGATGCCTGGCGCGCGATGCATCACCTCTATACCCACACGTTCGACGAGAAAGGCAACACTCCGACCCTGACGCTGGACTTCTTCCGCCAGCTCGGCGCCGCGTTTCCCGAACACTCGCACGTCGCGTTCGCGTACCGCGCAGGTCGTATCGTCGCGGGCGCGTTGTTCCTTTCCGGCCACGACACGCTCTACGGCCGTTATTGGGGCGCGCACGAAGAAGTTCCGGGGCTGCACTTCGAACTTTGCTATTACCAGGGCATCGAGTATTGCCTCCGCCGCGGCCTGCACCGCTTCGAACCCGGCGCGCAGGGCATGCACAAGCTCGCGCGCGGTTTCCTGCCCACGCGCACGCATTCACGCCACTACATCGCGGACGCGCGTTTCCGTGCCGCAATCCGTGCCTCGCTGGCACGGGAAGAGGCGTTGCTCGATGCACGCGGCCGCGAACTGGCCGCGCATTCGCCATTCGCCGAGCGCAATGACACCCGATGATGCGCGTCCATCCGCTCGACCCGCTGGCGCCCAACCGGTTTCCCGATCCACGCGACGCCTTGGCCGATCCCAACGGGCTTCTGGCGTTCGGCGGTGACCTGTCGCCGCAGCGGCTGCTCGCGGCGTACACGCGCGGCATCTTTCCGTGGTATTCGGAGGGCGATCCGCTGCTGTGGTGGTCGCCGGATCCACGCTGCGTGTTCGCCACCGACGCCGTGCACCGCTCGCGCAGCCTCGCGAAATTCCTGCGCAAATGCACCTGGCAGTGGAGCATGAATGGCGCCTTCGACAAGGTGATGCGTGCATGTGCCGCGCCGCGCGAGGATCAGCAAGGCACCTGGATCACGCCGGACATGATCACGGCCTATACCAATCTGCATCTGCTGGGCCATGCGCACTCGCTCGAAGTATGGGACGGTGGTGTGCTGGTCGGTGGAATCTACGGTGTCGTGGTCGGGCGCATGTTCAGCGCGGAGTCCATGTTCTCGCGCCGCTCCAACGCATCCAAGGTGGCGCTGCACGCGCTGGCGAAAGTGTTGCATGCACGCGGCTTCCCCTTGATCGACGCGCAGGTTCCGAATCCGCACCTCCTGCGCATGGGCGCGCGCGAGATGCCGCGCGCCCAATTCCTCGAGAGGCTTGCGCGCCTGGCCGCCGAATCCGCGCCGCAGGATTGGCCGCGTGCGCGGATGGCCGCACGCGAGTTGTTGTGAGACCGCTTTCTACGAAGTGATGGCCGTGGGGAGTTCGTGGGATCTTGAACGTTCGGTTGATCGGTGCGCTGAGCCGTGCAGCGATCAGGGACGATCGCACAAAAAAAGCGTACATTGGACATCCCGAACCCCGGAGACGCCCGCCATGACCGACACACCCGACCCCTTCAAGGCCGCCAAGGATGCTGCCACCTCGGGGCAGCGTTTCAGCCGTGGCGTGATGGATTCCGCGCAACAGATCTGGCTGGCGGGCCTCGGCGCGCTGTCGCGCACGCAACAGGAAGGCGGCAAGTTCTTCGATGCCCTGGTCGAGGAAGGCGTGCGCATCCAGGAAAAAACCCACGCCTACACGCAGGAACAGATGAAGCAGGCGCGCGACCAGGCGACCCCATGGATGGAAGCCGCGCGCAAGCGTACCAATGCCGCGATGGGCAAGATCGAGCAGGCTTTCGATGAACGCATCGCGCGCGCGATGAAACGCATGAACATGCCGAGCCAGCAGGACGTGCAGGCCCTCTCGGCACGCATCGATGCACTGGCACAGGAACTTCGCGCCAGCCGCGCGGCGGACACAAAGACTGCGAAGCCCGCCGCCGGGAAACGCACCAAGCCAAAAGCATGAGTGCCGCCGTCGTGTCCACCGAACTCGACACGGATTTCCAGCGAGCCAGCGAGGACGTCAAGCGTCTGCCGGCGCGTCCCGACAACGACACCTTGCTGAAGCTGTACGCCCTCTACAAGCAGGCCACCGACGGCGATGCCTGCGGCCCGAAGCCCGGCTTCTTCGATTTCGTGAACACCGCGAAATACGAAGCATGGTCACGCCTGCGCGGCATGCGGCCGGACGAAGCGCGGCAGAAATACGTCGACCTGGTGCGACAGCTCGGCGCCTGACCCGGCGACGTCAGGTTCCGTTGGCACGCAAACTCACGTTTACGCCCAGCCAGAAACTGCGGCCCGGTGCCGGTTCGAAACTGCCCCCGTTGGCCTGGTCCACGATGACCGAGCCGATGTAGCGGCGATCGAACAGATTGTCGACGCGCGCGAACGGCGTGATTCGGCACCGCGCCGTATCGACGACGTAACCCGCGTTCACGCCGGCAATGGTGTAGCCGGGCGCGACAAGCGTTCCCGCATCATCGGCCGTGACCGCACCGGCGGCATCGATGCTCATTCCGGCATGCCAGCCGACGTCGCCGCCCCAGCGCAACGCCGCGTGCAGCAGGCGCCGCGGCACGCCCGGAATGCGGGCGCCGGCGGGAACCTCGCAACCGGTTCCCGCGCAGTCGTTGAACGCCTGCAGGAAGCGCGCATCGAGCCAGGTGAATGCGGCATCGAGTTGCAACTTGTCCGCGAGCGGAAGATGCAGGCCGACTTCGGCGCCGCGCCGCCGCGAGCGGCCCGCGTTCTGGTAGGTCGTGCGGCCACCGGCGCTGGACAGCACCGCGATCTCGTCGCGCGTGTTGGCCTGGAACAGCGCAACATCCAGCCGCCCGCCGTTCGCGAAACTCCACTTCGATCCGATCTCGCCGTTTTTCGAATGGTCCGGGCGCAGCGCGAAGTTCAAACCGCCCGCACCGTTCGGGCGATAGCCGAGTTCACTGAAGGTGGGTGTCTCGAAACCATTGCCGTAGGACGCGTACAAGTGCCAGACATCGCTTGCGCGGAACAGCAGGCCGGCTACCGGGCTGGTGGCCCCGTAGGCCACGCGTCCACTGTCATCCGGATTGCTGCCGGTGATGTAGAAATCGGCGGAATCGAATCGCACCACGCTGTGCCGCGCGCCCAGCGTCAGCGACCAGCGATCGGCAAAACGCCAGGTGCCTTGCGCGTACTCGTCGACGTTGTACACGTTGTCCTGCTCGTCGCGGCGCAATGCACCGACCACGCCGAGGCTGATTGCGGAGGACATGCCCCCGACGAAATTCTCGTAGCCGTTGCGGTGCTGTGCCTCGTCGTCGTAGGCGACGCCCACCGCGAAATCCAGCGGACGCCCGGCCAGGCCGCCTCGCCAGGTCCAGCGCAGGTCGGTGCCCCTGTACACCGTCGACAGGTCCACCACCCCGCCCGAGTTCAGCGGATTCTCCTGCGCGGCGACCGGCACCGACAGGAACTGCTGCACGCCGCGCTGGCCGTAATACACCAGCGCACGGACGCTTTGATGCGCATCGAGCTGCTGCGTGTACACGGCGCCGCCCTGCCATTGGTGCACGCTCTTGCGCGTGTCGTACTGCAAGGCCGACGGCGCGGCCTGGCGAGGGTCGGCCTGGTATTGCGCCCACGTGAGTCCCTGCGGATCCAGCGCTTGCGGCAACGACACCGTGTTCAGCACGACCGTGAGTTTCCCGGCATGGCCGACCTTGAAATCGAACTTCGCGTTGCCGTTGATGCGTTCGGCCCGGCTGTGGCGGCGATAGCCATCGGTGTGGAAATCGGACGTATCGAGGTTGTAGCCGAAGCCGCCATTCGTGCCACGCGCACCGAAGTCCGCGCGCCACTGGCCGAAACTGCCGACGCCGAACCCGCCGAGCACTTCCGGCGGATCGCTGCCGTCCGCGGTGAAGATCTGGATCACGCCGCCGGAGGAATTGCCGTACAACGCGGAGAACGGTCCGCGCAGCACTTCGATGCGGTCCGCGCCGCCGAAATCGAAATTCGAAACCTGGCCCTGTCCGTCCGGCATCGTGGCGGGGATGCCGTCGGTATACAGGCGTACGCCGCGCACGCCGAAAGTCGCGCGCGAGCCGAACCCGCGGATCGAAATCTGCTCGTCCTGCGCATAGTTCTGGCGGTCGCGCGCCAGCACGCCCGGCACCGCGCGCAGGTATTCGGACGCGTTCACGCCGGGCGTGTCGTCATCGGGATTGCCGACCTGCACGGCCGTGATCGAAGCCGGCACGTCGAACGCCGGCTCGGGAATGCGCGTCGCCGTCACCACGATCGTGGGAAGTGATCGGGGCCTGGATGCGGAAGCTGGCGCGGGGGACTGCGCGCCAGCGGCACACGGCGCCAGGACCGCGGGCAGGCAGAGGCCGCCGATGACGATCCACGGAAACGAACGCCGCCGCCTGACGGCCTGCAAGGGAACACTCATGCAATCCGCCACTTCAGGCCTCCTGGACAACGTCCATGTTCCAATCCTCCTCCCATCGAGCGGGACGGCTTCATGCCGCCGCGAGGTCACCGTAGCGGATGACCGAACGGATCACCTTGCCTTCGTGCATCAGGTCGAACGCGTCGTTGATCCGCTCCAGTGGCAGCACCTTCGAGACGAATTCGTCCACCTTGAGCTTGCCTTGCATGTATCGGTCGACATAGCCCGGCAGTTGCGAGCGGCCCTTGACGCCGCCGAACGCCGCACCACGCCACACGCGCCCGGTCACGAGCTGGAACGGCCGCGTGCGGATCTCCTGGCCCGCCGCCGCGACGCCGATGATCGTGGACTCACCCCATCCCTTGTGGCAGCACTCGAGCGCGGAACGCATCACGTCGACGTTGCCGATGCATTCGAACGAGTAGTCGACGCCGCCGCGGGTCATGTCTACGATCACCTGCTGGATCGGGCCGTCGTGTTCCTTCGGATTCACGAAGTCGGTCGCGCCCAGCGCCTGCGCCATCGGCCACTTGTCCGGGTTCAGATCGATGCCGATGATGCGGCTGGCTTGCGCCATCACGGCGCCCTGCACCACCGCGAGGCCGATCGCGCCGAGACCGAACACGGCCACGCTCGAACCCGGCCGCACCTTGGCGACATTCAGGACGGCGCCGACCCCGGTGGTGATGCCACATCCGAGCAGGCACACCTTGTCGAGCGGCGCGTGCGGATCGATTTTCGCGAGCGAAATTTCAGGCAGCACCGTGTACTCGGAAAACGTGCTGGTGCCCATGTAGTGCCTGAGCATCCTGCCCCGATGGGAAAACCGCGAGGTGCCGTCCGGCATCAGACCCTGCCCTTGCGTGACGCGGATCTTCTGGCAAAGGTTGGTGAGGCCCGACCTGCAGTATTCGCACTCGCCGCATTCGGGCGTGTACAAGGGAATCACGTGGTCGCCGGGTTTCACCGACGTCACGCCCGCGCCGACTTCCTCGACGATCCCGCCACCCTCATGGCCGAGGATCGCGGGGAACAAACCCTCGGGATCGGCGCCCGACAAGGTGTAGGCGTCGGTATGGCAGACGCCGGTCGCCACGATCCGCACCAGCACCTCGCCCGCCTTCGGGCCTTCGAGATCGACCTCCTCGATCGTGAGCGGCTTGCCCGCTTCCCATGCAACCGCTGCGCGTGTCTTCATCGCCGTCCTCGTCGTCTGCGTGCCCGCCGCAATCTACCGGCACCATCGTGTTGAAAGGATGATGATGGAAACGCGCTCCGGGCGCGTGGCTTGGGCGGCGCGAGAGCCCGACGCGATCAGCGCCGTTCGCGTTGCGTCCGCGCGATGGCCTGGGCCAGGTCGCGTTCCCGTTCGGTCGGCGCCGCGGCCAGTCCCGCGCGCGCCCCCTCCTGGTCGGCCGCGTTGCGGTTCTGGCTGAGCTTGTAGCGTCCGGTCAGGGATTCGATGCACAGCTCGATGCCGACGATGTGGCGCATTTCCTTGCGCACGTAGTCGTCGGGCGCGTCGCTGACGCGCCAGCGCTGTTCGCGTCCCGCTTCGTTGCGGTCGGTGAGCTTGACCAGCAAGTCGTGCAGGCGCGCTTCCTCGTCGAACGTGACCAGCTTGCCGCGCGCTTCCACCGCCAGGTAGTCCCAGGTCGGTACCTGGCGCGGATCGTCGCGCTTGCCGGGATACCATGATGGCGACACGTAGGCGTGCGGACCCTGGAACACGACCAGCGCGTCCACGCCACCGGGCGGAACCTGCGATTGCGGGTTGTAACGCGCGAGATGGCCGAGCAGCGTGCCGTGCGTGCCACGCGACACGTCCAGTTCCCACGGCAAATACGTGGTCGCGAAACCGCTTTCGGGGCGCGTCACCAGCAACCCGAAATGCATTTCCCGGATTGCCGCATGCAGAACGTCGGCACGGTCTTCGCGGAACGCCGGACTGGGATAAGCCATTGCTGCCTGTCGCGAAAAGATGGTTTTCAGCGGCGCGGCGGCAACCGCACCGGTTCGCCTTCGTGCCGGCGATCCCACGCGCGCAGTTCCTCACGCAGGCCCGCGATGCGCTGGCGCCCGAGCGTGTTGCGGTCTTCGTCCAGCAACGCGCCGCCCAGCAACTCCGCGATGCGCTGTGCCGCCGGCAGCATCGCTTCCCACGCGTCGAGGGCGGACACGGGCCCGGGCAAGGTCGCGAAGAAAGTCACGCCCGGCGTCTCCAGCTCCGCGATGCGGGACATGTCGAAATAGCCGGGCTTGACCATGTTGGCCATGCTGAAGATGGGACCCGCCTCCGGCCGCCCGTCGACCAGCCGGTGGAAGATGTGCATCGCGCCGAAACGCAGGCCCGCTTTTTCGGCGGCCACCACGATGTCGCCGCCGCCGAAGGTTTCGCCCTCGGGCGCGGCGACGAACAGCGTGACGATGCGGTCGACCGGGAATTCGTGCGGGCGCTGCCCGGCCAGGCTGTCGGGCGTTTTCGACGGCGGCGGAACCGGATCCGCCGCCGTGCCTCCGGCGCGGTCCGCGGACATCGTCGCACCGAGCCGATCCAGCTCGCGCTTCAGCGCGACATCCAGTTCGCCTTGTTGCGGCGCCGGGGATTCCGCCGCTTCATCGGATTTGCCGGTTTCGCCCAGCATCGGTTCGATGCGCGAATCTTCGCGGCGGCGCGGAATCAGCCGCCTCCCCTGCCCCGGCTTGCGCGGCCTTCCGAAGAAATAGATGGCCGCGAGGATCACCACGCCGATCGCGGCGATGATGATGCGCAAGTCGGTCGATGAAATGGCTTCGGCGTTCACGAAGCGAACTGTAGCAAACCCTACGCCGCGACGCCCGCCAGCCTCGTGGCCTCCGCAAGATCGACCTGCACCAGCCGCGACACACCCGGCTCGCGCATGGTCACGCCGCACAGCTGATGGGTGATTTCCATCGTGGCCTTGTTGTGGGTGACCACGAGGAACTGCACCTTCTCGGCCATGTCGCGCACCAGCTGCCCGAACCGGCCGATGTTGCCTTCGTCCATCGGTGCGTCGACCTCGTCCAGCAGGCAGAACGGCGCGGGGTTGAGGTTGAAGATCGCCATCACCAGCGCCATCGCGGTCATCGCCTTCTCGCCGCCGGAAAGCAGCGAGATGTGGCTGTTCCGCTTGCCGGGCGGGCGCGCCATCATCGTGACGCCGGCGTCGAGCAGGTCTTCGCCGGTCAATTCCAGGTAAGCGTGGCCGCCGCCGAACAGCTTCGGGAACAGCGCCTGGAAGCCGGCGTTGACGCGGTCGAATGTATCCTTGAAACGTTCGCGTGTCTCACGGTCGATCTTGCGGATCGCGTTCTCCAGCGTTTCCAGCGCGGTGCTGAGGTCGGTCATCTGCGCGTCGAGGTATTCCTTGCGCTGCGCGGCTTCGGCGTGCTCGGAAATCGCGGCGAGGTTGACCGGTTCCAGCCGCGCGATGCGCGCGTCGATGTCGGCGATCTTTTCCTGCCACGCATCCGGCTGCACTTCATCGGAAAGATTGGCCAGCAGCGGTTCGATTTCGAGTCCGGCCTCGCGGATCGCTTCGGCCAATTGCTCCGCACGCAGGCGATGACCCTGCTCTTCCAGGCGCAGCTTTTCCAGCGCGTCGCGTTCGCCGGCCATGGCCTGCTCGGCGGCGTGGCGCGCGTGCTCGCGTTCCTGCAGCGCGTTGGCGGATTCATCCAGCACGCGGCGCGCGTCGATCATCTTGCGATCGACGGTCAGGCGCTGGTCGAGGCAAACCTGGCGTTCCTTTTCCAGCGCGGCGATCGGATCGCCACCCGCGGCGAGGCGCGCGTCGAGATCGGCGCGGTGCTTTTCAAGCTGCTCGCGTTGCGCGTGCATGCGCGCCAGCGATTGTTCCAGCGCGGCCAGGGTGACGCGCTTCGATTCCAGCGAAATGGCGTGGCGGTGCGCGGCGTCGGATGCCTCCTGCGCGTCGGCGCGTGCGGCTTCGCGGCGCTCCAGCAATTGGCGGCGCTCGGCTTCCAGCGCAACCCGGGCCTGCTCGTGCTCGCTCATGCTGGCGACCGCGGTCTGCATGCGCGCCCGCGCGGCCTGCAGCAATTGTTCGTTCTCCGCGAGTGCCTTTTCGATGCCGTCGTGTTCGGCATCGATCGCCGCGAGGCGCGCCTTGGCGCTGTCGATGCGACCCTGCCGGCTCTGCATTTCGCCGGCCAGCTCGGACAGGCGCCGGTGCGCGTTGTACGAATCGCGCTGGGCGTCGTCGCGCGCCTGTTCGGCCACGCGGCGCTGGTCTCGCACCTCGGCCTGGCGCTCCTGCAATTCGGCGATGCGTTTCTCGGTCGCGGCGAGCTCCGCGGTGGCTTCGTGCAGTTCACGCTCGCGCGCCAGCACGCCGACCTGTCCGCCTTCGGCGCGACGCACGCGCGCGAAGCCCGGCCCGAGCCATACGCCATCGCGGGTGATCACGGTATGCGCAGGTGCCAGCGTCGCCGCGATCGCGCGCGCCTGATCGATCGACGCGGCGGTGCGGACCTGCGCCAGCAGCGCACGCGCGGCCGCCGGACCGCTCACTTCGGCGGCCAATGTGCCGGCGACGTCCGCATCCAGGGCGTCGTCGCTGCCGACCAGCGTGATGTCGGCTTTCGCGATCCCGGCAAGTTCGCCTGCGTGCACCGCGGGATCATCCACCAGCACCGCTTCCAGCATGCCGGCCAGCACGGTTTCCACGGCGCGATCCCAGCCATCGTTGACCTTCAGCCGCGCGCCCAGCCGTTCGCCATCGGACAGGCCGGCCTTGGCCAGCCACTCGCGCGCGGCATCGCGGTCGCGGCCGAGCGCGGCGCGCTGCAAGGCTTCCAGCGACGCGATGCGGCCACGCAGGGTTTGCTTCTGCGCGTTGGCCTCGGCCAGCCAGGTCTGCGCCTGGCGCTCCTCCGACAACAGGCGCTCGGCGTCGGCCTTGTGCTTTTCCAGATCCTGCGAATGCGTATCGACCTGCGCCTTCAGTGACGCGTGTTCGTCGGCCAGACCTTGCGCGGCCGCGGCGAGCGCCTCGAGGTCGTAGTTCCTGCGCTCGTTGCGCAACGTTTCGCGGCGTCGCGAAAGATCCAGCGTCTGGCGATCCAGGTGGTCGATGTGGGTGCGCTCGACTTCGGCTTCGCGCGAGGTCGACGCGGTCCGGCCGCTGTGCGCCTCCCAGCGTTGCTGCCACGCGGCGTGCGCGGCTTCGGCCTCCGTCAGCGCCTGCGCCGCCTGGGTTTCCGCCTCACGCAGGCGGTCCGATTCGGGTTCCGCCGCGGCCACCGCCGCCTGCAGTTCCTCGCGCTGCGCTTCGTCGGCCTTGATGTGGTCGGCGAGTTCCGTCCACGTGCGTTCGGACTGCTCGCGATCCTGTTGCAGCCGCTCCAGCATTTCGCGATGGTGCTTGATCTGCTGCTCGACGCGCGCGAGTTCGGCGCCGACCTGGTAGACCTCGGCCTGCACCGCATTCATCGCCTCGACGTGCTGCTGGTGCGCCTCGCGGCCGGTTTCGATCTCGGCTTCCAGGTGACGTTGCGCGGCCAGCTTGCCTTCCAGCGCAGTCTCGGCCTCGCGCAGCGCATGCCGGTGCGACTCCAGTTCCGCGCTGACCGAGCGATAGTTCAGGGCGCGCAATTCCGCCTCGCGCAGCGCGCGCTCTTCCTTCAGCTTCTTCCAGCGCTCGGCGGCACGCGCCTGCCGGTTCAGGTGGTCGAGCTGCTTCTCGACTTCCTCGCGCACGTCCTTGACGCGATCGAGGTTCTCGCGCGTGGCCTTGATGCGGCTTTCGGTTTCCTTGCGGCGCTCCTTGTAGCGCGATACGCCGGCGGCTTCTTCCAGGTGGATGCGCAACTGCTCGGGGCGCGATTCCACGATTTCCGAAATCACGCCCTGCTCGATGATCGAATAACTGCGCGCGCCGAGCCCAGTGCCGAGGAACAGGTCGGTGATGTCGCGGCGGCGGCAGCGCACGCCATTCAGGAAGTAGTCCGATTGCGCGTCGCGGCCGACGGTGCGCTTGACCGAGACTTCGTTGAAGGTCGCGTATTCACCGCCGAGGGTGGCGTCGGAGTTGTCGAAGATCAGCTCGACCGTGGCCTGTCCAACCGGCTTGCGTCCCGAGGAACCCGAAAAGATCACGTCGGTGATCGCCTCGCCGCGCAGGCGGCTGGCCGCGCTTTCTCCCATCACCCAGCGGATCGCGTCGATGATGTTGGATTTGCCGCAGCCGTTGGGCCCGCAGATGCCGGTGAGATTGGTGGGAAGGTGCAGGACGGTCGGATCGACGAACGACTTGAATCCGGCCAGCTTGATCGTGGACAGGCGCATCGGTCGGTTATGGATAGCTACGCGAGGGTGAGGCGGCGAAGGCGCCGGGCGAATGCGCCACTGTGCCAAGGCCGGCGACCGGACGCAATGAAAAGTTCGGCTATTGTTTTCATTCAACGACTTGGAAAACACTTCTCACAAATTTTCGTGCTGAACCGCGGGGGGCTTGGCGACCCACCGAAGGCTAGGGCGCCCGAGCCTCGATCGCCAACGCATGGATGCCACGGCCCATCAGATCCGCCAGCGCGTCATAGATCATTCGGTGCTGCTGCACCCGCGTCTTGCCTGCGAATGCGGCGCTGGCGATGCGCACGCGGAAATGTCCCGTGCCCTCGCCCGCATGGCCAACGTGCAGATGGCCCTCGTCGATCACTTCCAGCGTGGTGGGCGAGAAAGCTTGCTGCAGGCGTGTGCGGATGTCGTCGGCCGACGCCGCGCTCATGGCAACGTCTGGCGGAACGGCCGCACTGTCACTTCGCGATACACCCCGGCCGCGCGGTACGGGTCGTGCTCGGCCCATTCCGTCGCCGCGTCGAGGTCATCGAATTCGGCGATGATCAGGCTGCCGCTGAAGCCCGCGGGACCCGGATCTTCCGCATCGATCGCGGGGAACGGCCCCGCCAGAAGCAGGCGGCCTTCCTCCAGCAACTTCTGCAGGCGCGCGAGGTGGGCCGGCCGCACCGCCTTGCGCTTGTCCAGCGAGTCTTCGACGTCGATGCCGGTGATGGCGTACCACATGTCCTCAGCCCTCCGGGCGCATGTAGGGGAACAACAGCACGTCGCGGATCGACGCCGAATCGGTCATCAGCATCACCAGCCGGTCGATGCCCACGCCGAGGCCGCCGGTCGGCGGCAACCCCACTTCCAGCGCGCGGATGTAGTCGGCGTCGAAGTGCATGGCCTCGTCGTCGCCTTCCGCCAGGGCTTCGACCTGGGCACGGAAGCGCGCGGCCTGGTCTTCCGGATCGTTCAATTCCGAAAAGCCGTTCGCCAGTTCCTTGCCGCCCACGAACAATTCGAAGCGGTCGGTGACCTCGGGATCCGCGTCGTTGGCGCGCGCCAGCGGCGAAACCTCGGTGGGATACTGCGTGATGAAGGTCGGCTGGACCAGTGAACCTTCCACGGTCTTCTCGAAAATCTCCAGCAGCAGCTTGCCCCAGCCGTAGCTGTCCTTGGCCGGCACTTTCAATCGCGCGCAATGCGCGCGCAAGGCGGCCACGTCGCGCAACTCGTTCGCGGCGATTTCAGGATTGTGCTCGCGCACGGCATCAGCGAGCGACCATCGCCGGAATGGCTTGCCGACGTCGATGTCGCGGCCTTCCCATTTCAGGTCGGTGGTGCCGATCACGGACTTCGCGGTTTCGCGGATCATCGCCTCGGTCAGGTCCATCACCTCGTTGTACGTGGCGTAGGCCTGGTACAACTCCAGCATCGTGAACTCGGGGTTGTGGCGGGTGGACACGCCCTCGTTGCGGAAGTTGCGGTTGATCTCGTACACGCGATCGAAGCCGCCGACCACGAGCCGCTTCAGGTACAGCTCCGGCGCCACGCGCAAATAAAGATCGATGTCCAGCGCGTTGTGGTGCGTGACGAACGGACGCGCGGTGGCGCCGCCCGGGATCACGTGCATCATCGGCGTTTCGACTTCCATGAAATGCCGCGGTTCGGCTTCCAGCCACTGGCGGATGAAGCCGATGATGCGCGATCGCTTCTGGAACGCAGCGCGCGCTTCCGGCGTCACGATCAGGTCGACATAGCGCTGGCGGTAACGCTGCTCGACGTCGGCCAGCCCGTGCCACTTGTCCGGCAGCGGCCGCAGCGATTTCGTCAGCAGGCGCAGCACGTCGACCTTCACCGACAGCTCGCCGGTCCTGGTGCGCATCAACGTGCCTTCGGCACCCACGATGTCGCCGACGTCCCAGCCCTTGAAGGCCTCGTAGGTTTCGCCCAACGCGTCCTTCTGCAGGAACAACTGGATCGAACCGGTGCGATCCTGCAGCCGCGCGAAACTGGCCTTGCCCATTACGCGCTTGCCCAGCAGGCGTCCCGCCACTTTCACGCGGCGTGCCTGCGCCACCAGTGCTTCGGCTTCGACGCCATCGGTGTCGCGCTGCAAGTCATCCGCCAACGCATCGGGGCAAAAATCATTCGGAAACGCAATTCCGCTTTCGCGCAGCGCACGCAGCTTCTCGCGACGTTCCGCGATCAACTTGTTTTCGTCGACGGCGATCGGCGGCTGGTCGATGGCTTCTGACATTTCGCTTATCCCTGGGCATCGGCGCGCTTGGCGCCGGCCTCCAATCCCATCTTCAAACTGGCTTCGATGAATTCGTCGAGGTCGCCGTCCAGCACGCGCTGGGTGTCGGTCCGCTCGACACCGGTGCGCAGGTCCTTGATGCGCGACTGGTCGAGCACGTAGTTGCGGATCTGGTTGCCCCAGCCGACGTCGGACTTGGTCGCCTCGACTGCGGCCTTTTCGGCGTTGCGCTTCTGCAACTCCAGCTCGTACAGCTTCGCGCGCAGCATCTTCATCGCGCGGTCGCGGTTGGCGTGCTGCGAACGTTCGGTCTGGCACGCGACGACGATTCCCGAAGGAACGTGGGTGATGCGCACCGCCGACTCGGTCTTGTTGACGTGCTGGCCGCCTGCGCCGGACGAACGATACACGTCGGTCTTGAGGTCGGCCGGATTGATCTCGATGTCGATGTCGTCGTCCACTTCCGGCGACACGAACACCGACGCAAACGACGTATGGCGGCGGTTGTCGGAATCGAACGGCGACTTGCGTACCAGCCGGTGCACGCCGATCTCGGTCTTTAGCCAGCCGTAGGCGTAGTCGCCGGCCACCCGGAAAGTCGCCGACTTGATGCCCGCGACCTCGCCGTCGCTGGCTTCCAGCAATTCGGTCTGCCAGCCGCGATCCTCGGCCCAGCGCAAATACATGCGCAGCAGCATTTCGGCCCAGTCCTGCGCCTCGGTGCCGCCGGCGCCGGCCTGGATGTCCACGAACGCGTTGGACGGATCCATCTCGCCCGCGAACATGCGCTGGAATTCCAGCTTGCCGATGCGCGTTTCCAGGCCGTCGACATCGCGTGAAACCGCTTCGACCGACGCATCGTCGCCTTCTTCGGCAGACAGTTCGAGCAACTCGCCGGCATCATCGAGACCCTGGCCGATGCCGTCGAGTCCTTCCACGAATTCGGCCAGCCGCGCGCGCTCGCGGCCCAGGTCCTGCGCGCGTTGCGGATCGTCCCAGACGTTCGGGTTTTCCAGCTCGCGGGTTACTTCTTCCAGACGCTCGCGCTTGGCCGGGTAGTCAAAGATACCCCCTAAGCGATTGGACGCGTTCGCGCAGGTCCGCAATGCGGGCGCGGATCGGGTTGGTTTCGAGCATGACTTTGAGCGCCGCGAAAAGACGCGAATGTTAGCAAAACCGCCGTTTCATCGCACACTCAGGTCCACGGGCTGACACCTGTCACTGGCAGCCGGCGCGGCTGCGGCGTAGCTTTGACGGCGTCGATCATGGAGTATCGTCATGAACACCGAACCGAGCCATGCGCCCTCCCCCGCCCACCGCTGGCGGCTGTTTCCGGCGGTGGCGATCATCGCCATCGGCGCACTGTTCCTCGCCAACAACCTGGGCTACAACCTCGCGTGGCTCGACCACGGCAACTGGTGGGCGTTGATCATCCTGGTGGCCGCGTTCGCGCCGCTGACCCGCGCGTGGGAGGTGTACCGGGCGCGCGGCCGCCTCGACGCGGAAGTCGCCTATTGCCTGCTTTCCGCGGGGGCCGTCGTGCTGGTCGCGTGCATGTTCCTGTTCAGTCTCGACTGGGGCGTATGGTGGCCGCTGTTCGTGATCCTGGGCGGTCTGTACACGCTGGTGCCGCACCGCCGCCACTGCCGTGAGGGTTATGGATATCACGGCCCCGACGAGTCGACGCTCAAGCATTGAGGCCGTGGCGAAGCGCGCATTGCGCGCCTCCCTGCCGTCTTCCGCCGATGTCGCGCGCATCGGCTAGACGAAGCGGCCGACCCACGCAAGATACTTGTCGATGAAGTTGCCGAGGAACTTGGCGACACTTTCGTCCGTGACGCTGCCATCTTCGGCAAACAAGCCTTCGTTGTAACGAACGAAGGCTTCCGGCTGCTGCAGCAGCGGGATGTCCAGGAACACGCACATGTTGCGCAAGTGCTGCTGTGCAAGCGCGGTGGCCATCGCGCCCGCCGAGGTACCGATCACCGCGCCGGGTTTGCCCGCGAAGGAATTGGTGCCCCACGGCCGCGAAGCAATGTCGATCGCGTTCTTGAGCACGCCCGGAATCGACCGGTTGTATTCGGGGGTCACGAACAGCACCGCGTCGCAGGCCTTGATCTCATCCTTGAGGCGCTTGCACACCCCCGGATAATCGCCATCGAAATCCTGGTTGTAGAGCGGCAGATCGTCGATGCGGATGTGGCGGAACTCCGCGCGATCGCCGGCGATCTTTTCCAGCGCATGCGCCAGCTGCTTGTTGAAGGAACCCTTGCGGAGGCTGCCAACCAGTAGCGCAACCGCGGGACGCTGCTTGCTCATCTCGACCTTCCTTTCCGATCCGTAAAACCTCCACATTGTGCTGACTTTGCCGGGAAGCAAGGGCGTCCGTTGCGCGGGCTAGCGGCCGGTGCCCGCGGGCTTGATGAACTTCAGCGTCATCCGATCGGATTCGCCGATCGCCTTCATCCTGGCGTGCTCGCTGTCCGGGCCCGAGAGGTCGGGCGGCAGGCGGTGCACATTGACGTCCTCGGGATCTTTCGGGTTGGCGTTGATTTCCGAGGCGCCCGCCAGCTGGAAGCCGGCACGCAGACCCGCCGCGATCATGTAATCCTCGGGAATCCGGTGCAGGGCCTTCGAACTTTGCACCGCGTCCGCGAACGGCTTGGCGCGATGGTCGGTCACGCCGAACACGCCGCCGGGCTTGAGCACCTTGAACGCCGCCTTGAACACGGCATCCAGCGCGGCGGGGCTTTCGTTCAACCAGTCATGGGTATTGCGGAACGTCAGCACCATGTCGGCCGAACCCGGGGCGCCCAGATCGACCTGATCCGGCGGCGAGAAGGGCACCGGCTTTGCCACGTGGCCGTACACCTTGGGGTCGGCTTTCAGTTTCTGTTCGAATTTGCCCGGCCCGCCACCGCGCGGCGGCGGAGCCGCCTCGATCAGGTGGCCATGCGCGTACAGGAACGGCGCCAGGATTTCGGTAAACCAGCCGCCACCGGGCGCCAGTTCGACCACCGTCATGTCGGGCTTGATGCCGAAGAATTCCAGCGTCTGGACTGGATGCCGGTACTGGTCACGCGCCTTGTTGGCTGCCGAGCGCCAACTGCCGTTCACCGCTTCCTGCAACATCGTCGCACTGTCACCCGGCGCGATCGGGCCCGTATTGCTCGCCGCCCACGCCGTGCCGGCCATCATCAACGCGCCAACGAGAACCCAACCGCCAAACGCCTTGCAGGTGTTCGCAATCATGGTCAACCCTCCGGAAGCGAGCGCGCAAGCTAGCGCGCGACATGTAATGTCGTCGTGAAACGCGATCCAGGTGCCGCCGGCGTACACGTTCGCCCAAAGGTGAGAACATGGCGTCTCCGGTTCACGAGGCAACGCCATGTCACGCCGCACGATCGACCTGGATGACACACTCTACCAATACCTGCTCGATCACTCGCTGCGCGAGCATCCGGAGCAGGCCGCGTTGCGCGAAGTCACGCGCACGCACCCTCGCGCAGGCATGCAGATCTCGCCCGAGCAGGGCCAGCTCATGACGTTGCTGGTCAAGCTGATCGGCGCGACGCGCACCATCGAGATCGGCACGTTCACCGGCTACAGCGCACTGACCGTGGCGCTGGCCTTGCCGCCGGACGGCAGGGTGCTCGCCTGCGACATCAGCGACGAATACACGTCGATTGGAAGGCCCCATTGGCAGCGCGCCGGCGTCGCGGACCGGATCGAACTGGTGATTGCGCCGGCCGTGCAGACGCTGGATGCACGCCTCGCCTCGGGCGAGGCCGGCTGCTACGACTTCGCGTTCATCGACGCGGACAAGCAAGGCTATGACGATTATTACGAACGTTGCCTGCAGCTCGTGCGCCAAGGCGGATTGATTGCCTTCGACAACACGTTGTGGGGCGGCGACGTGGCACGGCCCGCGAAAGATGGCGACACGCGCGCGCTGCAGGCGCTCAACGACAAGCTGCACCGCGACGACCGCATCGACATCGCCATGCTGCCGATCGGCGACGGACTGACGCTGGCACGCAAGCGCTAGCCGCCGTTACACGCTCCCCCACGCGGTGCTCACGCGGCAGTAACAAAGCTGCGCCCATAGTCGCGCCGCGGCGCCCCAGGGCCAAGACGCCACCTCGCCATTCGGGCCCCATCAGGAGGCAAACATGAAACGGCTGCTCATCGCGGGCCTTGCGCTCGCGCTGCTCGTTCCCGCGTGCGCGCTGGCGCAGAGCGCGTTCAACGGAACCTGGAAGCTCGATGCAACCACGGTGCATCAAAGTGGCGGCGAACCGATGGTCATAAGCCTTGAAAATGGCATGTATCACTGCAACTGCCACCCTCCCGTCGCGGTCAAGGCTGACGGGAAAGACCATCCTGTCAAGGGACACGACGGGTTCAATGCCGTCGCCATCAAGATCATCAACGACCACAGTATCCAGAGAACGGAAAAGCAGGACGGCAAGATCGTGTTTGAAAGCACGATCACGGCAGCGCCGGACGGCAAAACCGCTACCGAGGAGTTCACCATCTATGCCGGCTCCAGCCCCTCGACGGGCAAAGGCGTGCTGAAGCGCGTGGAGAATGGCGCATCCGGCTCGAATGCTGTCGCCGGATCATGGAGGCTCGACCATGTCGTCAGCGGTGGTGGCGCCGTCTTCGATCCGACCTACAAGATCGATGGCGACACCGTGACGTTCAGCGATGCCGCCGGTGATTCCTATACGGCAAAACTAGGCGGCAAGGCAGTTCCAAACATGGTGAACGGAAAGGCCGACGGTACCGTGTCGGTGAAGATGCTGGGCAAGAACACCCTGCGCGAGACCTACGTGAAGGACGGCAAGGTGACGAGCACAAGCACGATGACTGTCTCTGCAGATGGCAAGACCATGAAGATGGTCGACCACAACATGAAGAGCGGCGTCACCACAACCATGACTCACGAGAAGGTGTAGGTCACGCGAACCTGGTCGCCGTGCAAGCCGGCCAAAGCGAGTCACAGGCCCGGCGAAAGCCGGGCCTTTTTTCGGGGCGCTCACCAGCTTCAGGCGGGTTCGCAGTGGCGCACGAGCAGGCGCAGCGATTCGCGGCCCTGCCAATCGTTGACCATCAGTTCGAAGGCGATGCGCAAGGATGCCTCGGCCGGCCCCTCGCGTCCGGCACCGAACCACACCGCTTCATGGATGCGCCCATCGCGCGGATCACGCAGACGCAGGCGTCGGTGCGTTCCCTCCGCGCCCATCGACTTGCATTCGATGCATTCGAACACGTTGTCGAACAGCGGTGCTGGGAATCCCTGCCCCCACGGCCCGGCCAGGCGCAGCGCACGCGCGAGATCGATGTCGAAATCTTGCGGCGCGAGTTCGCCATCGCTCGCCAGCACCGGTTGCAGCGACTCCGGCACGATGCGTTCGCGCACGACGGCATCGAATACTTCCGCGAAGCGCGCGAAATTCGTCCGTGCCAGGGTCAAACCGGCCGCCATGGCATGGCCGCCGAAACGCTCGATCATCCCGGGACAGCGTGCATCGACTTCCGCCAGCGCGTCGCGAACATGAAAGCCCTCGATCGAACGCGCCGAGCCACGCAGTTGATCGCCCTCGCCCGCCGGTGCGAACGCGACCACCGGGCGATGCCGCCGCTCCTTCATCCTGGCCGCCACCAGTCCGACGATGCCGTGGTGCCAGCCCGCGTCGAACAGTGAAATGCCGATGGCATCCAGCACCGATCCCTCCAGCTTGGCGATGGCGTCCTCGACCATCGACATCTGCAGGTCGCGCCGCTGCGCATTGATGTCGTGCAGCAAACCCGCGAGTGCGCGCGCATGTGCGGGATCGTCGGACAACAGGCATTCGACGCCGATCGTCATGTCATCG
Source organism: Rhodanobacteraceae bacterium (assembly GCA_035547895.1). Lineage (GTDB taxonomy): Bacteria > Pseudomonadota > Gammaproteobacteria > Xanthomonadales > Rhodanobacteraceae > 66-474. Next base: position 18,377 of record DASZTT010000193.1, on the reverse strand, counting down.
AGCCTTCCCGCCGCGTTGATGCGCGGCCCAATCGCGTAACCGAGGTCGGCGGCCACCGCACTGCGGGCATCGCGCCCCGCAACCTCGAACAGCGCTGCGACGCCCGCGCAGGCCCGGCCCGCGCGCATCCTGCGCAAGCCGCCTTCCACCAGCGCGCGATTGTTGGCATCGAGCGGCACCAGGTCGGCGACCGTGCCCAGGGCCACCAGGTCCAGCAACGGCGCCAGGTCCACTTCATCGCGCTTGCCCAGTCGCGCGCGCAACGCGAGCAGCAGGTAGAACATCACGCCGACGCCGCACAATGCCTTGCTGGCAAAGCCGTCGTCCGGAAGATTCGGGTTCACGATGGCATCCGCATCAGGCAGCGTGGCGCCGGGCAAATGGTGGTCGGTGACGATGACCCTGCAGCCGCGCGCCTTCGCGGCGGCGACACCCGCGAACGACGCGATGCCGTTGTCGACGGTGACGATCAAATCCGGCACGGGTTGCATCGTCCCGACCAGCGCGGGCGTCAGGCCATAACCGTGCACGGCGCGATCGGGCACGACGTAGCCGACATTCCGGGCACCCAGCATGCGCAGACCGCGCACCGCCACCGCGCAACCCGTGGCGCCATCGCAGTCGTAATCCCCTGCGACCACGATCCGGGCGTCGCGAGCCATCGCCGCCACCAGCAGATCCACGGCGTGCGCGATGCCGCCCAGACCGTCGGGGGCGAGCAACCCCGCGAGGCGATGCCCCAGATCGTCGAAGCGGGTTATGCCGCGTGCGGCGTAAACGCGCTGCAGCACCGGATGCACCGTTGCCGGCCAGTCGCGCGGCGCTTCGGTTGAATGACGACGAACGATTTTCAAATCATGCATTGAATTCCCCACGAGGTTGCCAGGCTCGCGCATCCGGCGCTCGCCAGGCAACCCGGCCCTCGCCATCCTGCCTCGGGCGTTCGTCAGCGCGCCGATGCCATTCAAGGCATCGGCTAAACGCGCTGCCTTACCCAGAAGCGCAGCCGATGCGCGTGGCGGATACGAAATCGTTCGCCGTCCGCAAACGTGATCGCGATGGCGCCGAAGCGGCGTTCACGCAGCCAGCGCCGAAAATACGACAGCCATTCCGCCGCATCATCCACGCGGCCAGGAATATCCAGGTCGAGCAACGCTGCGCCGGAACGGTGCGCTGCCATCAATGCATCCGGCAATGGTTCCACGCGTGTGGCGCCGCCCAACTCCGCGAAACCGCGTACGACGTCATCCTCGCTGGCAACCGTTTGCAGACCCGTGCCGACCGAACCCGGCAGCGCGCCTGCGCCCCAGAACCACAGAGCGTTGACGGGACGCTTGCCCGCGGCGACGCGCGCAGCGTTCACCGGATGCGCGTGCAACAAGACCTGTGCTTCGTTGAACAGCCGCCGCCACGTGCGGCCGGCCTCGCCAGCCGGCAGGCACTCCATGAGATCGACGCCCAGGGCGTCGGAGGGTGCGCGAAATTCCGCGCGTGGCGCACCCTGCGGCAGGTGCAGGCACCAAGCGGACGGCGTGTCGATCGACAAAGGCGTACCCGCATCACCGAACAGCGGCCGCAGCGCCGCCGCGAGCGCCTCGGCTTCACCGGCCGAAACGTCGGCAAGCGGCCACGCCATCAGGCGCGCGCCCGTCGCCTCGCTGCGCACCCAGGCGGGGTCGGCACACAGCCACACGCCGGTGGCGGCGTCGTCGGCGTGGCAAAGGTGGCGAAGTGCCGCCGCGGGCAAGCTGGCGCCCGCGAAATGGAACAGCTCGCGCAGCAACGTCGTGCGCGCATCGTTTGTCCGCGGCTGACGGTCGCCCTTCGCCAGCCAGTCCAGGAATGCGGTATTCGCGCGCACGTGCGCCATCGGCGGCAGCAGGACGTGCAGCGTGTTCATGCGTTTGCCGCTTCCAGTTCTTCGAACCGTTGCAGCCATTCCGCTTCCAGCGCCGCTTTTTCTTCGCGCAATGCGTTCTGTTCGCGGCCGATGTCCGCGAGCACCGCGGTGGGGCCCTCGTAGATCGAGGGATCGGCCAGACGTTCCTGCAACGCGGCCAGCCCGGCATCGACCTTGGCCATGCGCGCCTCGACCTTGTCGAGGCTCCTGCGCAAGGCGCGCTGGCGTTCGCGCTCTGCCGCCGCTTCGCGGCGGCGCCCACGCGGATCGGCCGTCTGCGGCGCAACGGCGGTGTCGCGTTCGCCCGCACTGCCGTTGCGACCGCGCAGCCAGCGCGCGTAATCATCGAGGTCGCCATCGAACGGTTCGACGCGGCCATCGGCCACGCGCCAGAAACTGTCGCACACCAGTCCCAGCAAATGCCGGTCGTGCGCGACCAGCACCAATGCGCCGGGATAGTCGTTCAATGCATCGGCAAGCGCGCCGCGCATGTCGAGGTCGAGGTGGTTGGTCGGTTCGTCCAGCACCAGCAAATTCGGCTTGCCCCACGCGATCAGCGCCAGCGCCAGGCGTGCGCGCTCGCCGCCGGAAAAACCATCCACCGGTTCGAAGGCGCGATCACCCGCAAAGTGCCACTTGCCGAGCCAGTCGCGCAAGCTTTGCGGTGCAGTGCCAGGGGCGATGTCGCGCAGATGATCGAATGGACTTTCGCCGGCGCGCAGGTTCTCGACGGTGTGCTGCGCGAAGTAGCCGATCGACAGATCCTTGTGCGTGCCTCGCTCGCCCGCCATCGGCGGCAACTCGCCAACGAGCGTCCTGACCAGCGTGGACTTGCCCGCACCGTTGGGGCCGAGCAGACCGATGCGGTCGCCGGCCTGGACCACGAATCGCACGTCGGCGAGGATCTTCGCGGCAGGCGCATACCCGGCGTCCACGTGATCCAGCTTCAACATCGCGTGGGGCAATCGATCGGGTTCGGGAAACCGGAACTCGAACGCGCGCTCCACGCGCACCGCCTCGGTACCGGAGAGTTTTTCCAGGCGCTTGATGCGCGATTGCGCCTGGCGGGCCTTGGTGGCCTTGGCGCGAAAGCGGTCGATGAACGATTGCAGGTGCGCGCGCTCGGCCTGCTCACGCGTGTACGCCGCCTGCTGCTGGTGCAGGCGTTCGGCGCGCTGGCGCTCGAAGTCGCTGTAGTTGCCCGCGTACAGACGTGCGCCGCCCTGTTCGAGATGCAGCACATGCTCGACCGTGCCATCGAGGAATTCGCGGTCGTGCGAAATCACCATCAGCGTGCGCGGGTAGCGCCGCAGCCATTGCTCCAGCCACAACACCGCGTCGAGATCGAGGTGGTTGGTCGGCTCGTCCAGCAGCAGCAGATCGGAAGGCGCCATCAGCGCGCGCGCGAGGTTCAGCCGTCCGCGCCAGCCGCCGGAAAACTCGGCAACCGGCGTTTCGTGGTCTTCCGGCTTGAATCCCAGGCCGTGCAGAAGGCGGCCCGCACGCGCGCGTCCGTCGTAGCCGCCGAGTGCATCGATGCGATGATGCGCTGCGGCCGCCGCGGCGTGATCACCTGCCGCCTGCGCTTGCGCTTCCGCGGCCAGCGCCGCGGCCAGTTCGACATCCCCGCCCAGCACGTAATCGATGGCGGCATCCGGCAGCGCCGGCGTCTCCTGCGCCACCGACGCGATGCGCAACCCGGCCGGCACGTCCAGCGCGCCGGCGTCGGCCTCGACCTCGCCGAGGATCGCGGCGAACAGGCTGGATTTGCCGCTGCCGTTGCGCCCCGCAACCCCGACTTTCCAGCCGTCGTGCAGCGCCGCATCGACGCCTTCGAGCAACAGGCGTCCGCCGCGGCGCAGTGCGAACGAGCGGAAGGCGATCACGCGTAACGCACGCTCACGATTTCGTAGTTGCGCTCGCCCGCCGGTGCATTGAAAGCGAAGCTGTCGCCCTCGGCCTTGCCGATCATCGCGCGCGCAATGGGAGAGGAGACCGCGATCATGTTCTTCTTGATGTCCGCTTCGAGGTCGCCGACGATCTGATAGGTGACGCTGCCGCCGTTGTCGGCATCCTCCAGTTCCACCACCGCGCCGAACACCACCTTGCCGCCTGCGTTCAAGGTGGTCGGGTCGATGATCTGCGCGGTCGAAAGCGCGGCTTCGATCTGGCCGATGCGGCCCTCGATGAAACCCTGCTGCTCGCGCGCCGCGTGGTACTCGGCGTTTTCCTTGAGGTCGCCGTGCGCGCGCGCCTCGGCGATCGCCGCGATGACGCGTGGACGTTCGACGGATTTCAGTTGCTCCAGTTCCGCGCGCAGGCGTTCGGAACCGGCTTTGGTCATGGGGGCTCGCTGCATGTGCGGGACTCCTTTGTTGCTGATGCGTAGGCCCGCGGGCTTGCGCCCGCGATCGATTCATGGGTGCGACGAACGCGTCTTCAGGCCGCCGCGACCGCGTCCCCGGAGATGGCGGAGGCCTGCCGTTCCAGCTCGGCGTGCAATTCCTGCAGGCTGATCACGCCACCTTCGTCGCGATAGTCGAGCGAATGCAGCAGCGCCGCCGCACCCGCGACCGTGGTCGAATAGGTGACGTGCTGCTGCAGCGCCGAGCGCCGGATCGAGAACGAGTCTGTGATCGCCTGGCGCCCTTCGGTCGTGTTGACGATGTAGGCGATTTCGCCATTCTTGATCGCATCGACGATGTGCGGACGGCCTTCCAGCACCTTGTTGATGCGCTCGCAGGCGATGCCGTGTTCGACGAGGAATGCGCACGTTCCGCCGGTGGCGATCAGCGCGAACCCGCGCTTCACCAGGTCACGCGCGATCTCCAGCAGGCGCGGCTTGTCGGCGTCGCGCACCGACAGGAACACCTTGCTGCCGGCCGCGGGCGCCGCGATATGCGCAGCTTCGTGACCGCGCGCAAACGCTTCGCCGAAGCTTCTGCCCACGCCCATCACCTCGCCGGTCGAACGCATTTCGGGCCCCAGGATCGGATCGACGTTCTGGAACTTCAGGAACGGGAAAATCGCTTCCTTCACCGACCAGTAGTGCGGCACGCATTCGCGCGTCGCGCCCTGCGCGGCCAGTGTCGTGCCGGCCATGCAGCGCGCGGCGATCTTCGCCAGCGGACGCCCGGTGGCCTTGGACACGAACGGCACGGTGCGCGACGCACGCGGATTCACTTCCAGGATGTAGACCTCGTCGCCCTGGATCGCGAACTGCGTGTTCATCAGGCCGACCACGCCCAGTTCGCGCGCCAGCAACGCGACCTGGCGGCGCAGCTCGTCCTGCAGCTTCGGCGACAGGGAGTACGGCGGCAGCGAGCACGAGGAATCGCCCGAATGCACGCCGGCCTCCTCGATGTGCTGCATGATGCCGCCGATCAGCACCGCGCCGTCGGCATCCGCGATCACGTCCACGTCCACCTCGACCGCGTTGTCGAGGAAGCGGTCGAGCAGCACCGGCGACTTGTCGGAGACGCGCACGGCGTCGCGGATGTAGCGCGCGAGATCCTCGTCGGCGTGCACCACTTCCATCGCGCGCCCGCCCAGCACGTAGCTCGGTCGCACGATCAGCGGATAACCGAGTTCGCGCGCCAGCACCATCGCCTCCTCGGCGGTATGCGCGATGCGGTTGGGCGGCTGCTTCAACTGCAGCTTCTCGATCAGCTGCTGGAAGCGCTCGCGATCCTCGGCCAGGTCGATCGAATCCGACGAGGTGCCGATGATCGGCACGCCCGCCGCTTCCAGTGCGCGCGCGAGTTTCAGCGGCGTCTGTCCGCCGTACTGCACGATCACGCCGGTGGGTTTTTCCTTGTCGACGATTTCCAGCACGTCTTCCAGCGTCACCGGCTCGAAATACAGGCGATCCGAGGTGTCGTAGTCGGTGGACACGGTTTCCGGATTGCAGTTCACCATGATGGTTTCGAAACCGTCCTCGCGCATCGCGAGCGCCGCGTGCACGCAGCAGTAATCGAACTCGATGCCCTGCCCGATGCGGTTGGGGCCGCCACCCAGCACCATGATCTTCCTGCGATCGGACGGATCGGCCTCGCACTCTTCCTCGTAGGTCGAGTACATGTACGCCGTCGTGGTGGCGAACTCTGCCGCGCAGGAGTCCACGCGCTTGTACACCGGACGCACGTCCAGGGTATGGCGCAGGTGGCGCACCGCGCCCTCGTCCGATTCGAGCAGGCGCGCGAGCCGCGAGTCGGAGAAGCCCATGCGCTTCAGCTCGCGCATCCGCGTGGCGTCGATCGCGCGCATGCCGCCCGCGCGCACGTCGGCTTCGGCGGCGACGATGTCCTCGATCGCGGCAAGGAACCACGGGTCGATCTTGGAAAGTTCGTGCACGTCGTCCAGCGACAGGCCCGCGCGGAACGCGTCGCCCACGTGGAAGATGCGCTCGGGGCCGGGCTGGCGCAGCTCGCGCTTCAGCGATTCCATGCCTTCCGGCGTCTTCCAGTCGATCCCGCCGGAGTTCAGGCCATCGCGGCCGGTTTCGAGTCCGCGCAGCGCCTTCTGCAGCGACTCGGAGAAGGTGCGTCCAATCGCCATCACCTCGCCCACCGATTTCATCTGCGTGGTCAGGTGCGGATCGGCTGCCGGGAACTTCTCGAACGCGAAGCGCGGGATCTTGGTGACGATGTAATCGATGCTCGGCTCGAACGACGCCGGTGTCTTGCCGCCGGTGATCTCGTTCTTCAATTCATCCAGCGTGTAGCCGACCGCCAGCTTGGCGGCGACCTTGGCGATCGGGAAACCCGTCGCCTTCGATGCAAGCGCCGACGAACGCGACACGCGCGGATTCATTTCGATCACCACCACCCGGCCGTCGAGGGGGTTCACGCCGAACTGCACGTTCGACCCGCCGGTATCGACGCCGATCTTGCGCAGCACCGCGATCGAGGCATCGCGCAGGCGCTGGTATTCCTTGTCGGTCAGCGTCAACGCGGGAGCGACCGTGATCGAATCGCCGGTGTGCACGCCCATCGGGTCGAAGTTCTCGATCGAGCAGATGATGATGCAGTTGTCCGCCTTGTCGCGGACCACTTCCATCTCGAATTCCTTCCAGCCCAGCACCGACTCGTCGATCAGTACTTCGTGCGTCGGCGACAGTTCCAGCCCGCGCGAAACGATCTTCTCGAATTCCTCGACGTTGTACGCAATGCCGCCGCCGGTGCCGCCCAGCGTGAAGGAAGGACGGATGATGCACGGGAAGCCCAGCCTGGCCTGCCCTTCGCGCGCTTCCTCCAGCGTGCGCGCGATCGCGGACTTCGGTGATTCCAGGCCGATCTCGTCCATGGCGTTGCGGAACAGCTCGCGGTCCTCGGCCATGCGGATTGCGTCGCGTGAGGCGCCAATCAATTCGACACCATGTTTTTCGAGCACGCCGTGGTCGGCCAGGTCCAGCGCACAGTTCAGCGCGGTCTGGCCGCCCATCGTCGGCAGCAGCGCATCGGGCTTTTCCTTTTCGATGATCTTTTCGACCGTGCGCCAGTTGATCGGCTCGATGTAGACGCGATCGGCCATCTCGGGATCGGTCATGATTGTTGCCGGATTCGAGTTCACCAGCACCACGCGATAGCCTTCCTCGCGCAGCGCCTTGCACGCCTGCGCGCCGGAGTAGTCGAACTCGCAAGCCTGGCCGATCACGATCGGGCCGGCGCCGATGATGAGGATGGTCTTGATGTCTGTGCGGCGGGGCATCAGCGGGCCTCCTCCATCAGGTTCGCGAAGCGTTCGAACAGGTAGGCGATGTCGCGCGGCCCGGGACTTGCCTCGGGGTGTCCCTGGAAGCAGAACGCGGGTCGATCGGTGAGTGCAAAGCCTTGCAGCGAACCGTCGAACAGCGAGACGTGCGTGGTGCGCGCGTTGGGCGGCAGCGTCGCGGGATCGACCGCGAAGCCATGGTTCTGCGACGTGATCAGCACCCGGCCGTCATCGAGATCCTTTACCGGATGGTTCGCGCCGTGATGGCCGAATGGCATCTTCAAGGTCTTCGCGCCCACGGCGAGGCCCATCAATTGATGGCCAAGGCAGATGCCGAACAGCGGCATCTTCGCATCGAGCAATTGACGGGTAGCTTCGATCGCGTAGTCGCAGGCGGCCGGATCGCCGGGACCGTTGGAAAGGCACACGCCGTCGGGCTGCATCGCCAGCACCGCGGCGGCGGACGTCTGCGCCGGCACCAGCGTCACGTCGCAGCCCTGCTCCACCAGCAGGCGCAGGATGTTGTGCTTCACGCCGAAGTCGTAGGCGATCACTCTGTATTTCGCGGCAGGCTTGCGGAACGCCTGCACGTCGAGGTCGTAGGTGCCTTCCGGCCACGAACGCCGTTCGCGAATGCTCACCCCTTTCGCAAGGTCGACGCCATTCAGTCCGGGAAAGGCGCGTGCCTTCGCGATCGCTGCGTCGGCATCGATCGATTCGCCGGCGACGATGCAGCCGTGCTGCGCACCGCGGTCGCGCAGGATGCGCGTGAGCTTGCGGGTGTCGATGCCGGCGATCGCGACGATGTTCTGGCGCTTCAAATATTCCAGCAGTGATTCCGTGCTGCGCCAGTTGGACGCAAGCCGCGGCACGTCGCGCACGATCAGTCCCGCGGCCTGCACCTTCACCGACTCTTCGTCGGGTACATTGCAGCCGGTGTTGCCGACGTGCGGCGCGGTCAGCGTGACGATCTGCTGGGCGTACGACGGATCGGTCAGGATTTCCTGGTAGCCCGTCATCGCCGTGTTGAACACCACTTCACCCGCCGTCGCACCCGGGGCCCCGACGGCCTCGCCGTGAAAAAGGGTTCCATCGGCAAGGGCGAGCAAGGCGGGCATCGGCATGATCGGATTCCGGGTGCAAGTCGACCCGCAGGCCGCGCCAAGCGGGCCTGTGGGTGAAGTTTTCGGGCGAGACGGAATGTTATCAGAATCCTGCTTCGCATTCACGGCGCAGCGCGGCACCGGCGATACAATGCGCGCGAACGAGGAAATGCCATGCTCGCCCCAACGCTGCTCGACCCCGCCCGTCTCGATCGCCCGGACACGCTGATTCGCGACGAGCCGTTTCCGTTCATGATCGCGCACGGACAACTGCCGGAGCAGGCGCGCGCCGAACTCGAACGCGACTTCCCGAAATATTCGGGCGCGGGATTTTTCCCGTACAACGAAAAGGACTGTGGCCCCTCGATACGCGCGCTGGTCGATGCGCTGACTTCGCCCGCCTTCGCGAGCGCCGTCGGGGCCAAGCTCGGCATCGACAATCTCGGCCAGTATCCGACGCTGGTGACGATCTGCCGCCATCTCAACAAGCGCCACGGCACCATCCACACCGACAGCAAGTCGAAGATCGCCACCGCGCTGATCTATCTCAATTCCAGTTGGCACGACACCAGCGACGGCTGCCTGCGTTTCCTCGGCAAGATCGACGACATCGACGCCGCGATCGCGCCGGAAGTGAAGCCGCTGTACGGTGAGTTCGTGATCTTCAAGCGCGCCGACAACTCCTTCCACGGCCACTTGCCGTACGAAGGCGAGCGACGGGTTATCCAGGTCGCGTGGCTGACCAGCGAAGAAGAGAAGCAACGCAAGACGCAGCGTGGCGCCGCGTCGCGCTTTTTCAAGAAGATCGCGGGCGGCCTCGACAGGAAGTTCGGTGCCGGCCGCGACCGCAACGCCGCACACCGGGATTGAGCCTCAGACCCGGCCCCGCCGCGATCGCATCGACCCCCCCCTTTCCGAACGCCGGCAGCAGCCGTTTGCCGGCACTTGCGCCCCTTGACACCGCAAGCGTAGTGTGACGCCGGTCACACTCGGGGGAGGCCTGTGCTGACGAGCCCGTGGCAAAGCCACTCAAGGTGTTGGGAGGGGTTATGAAGGTTCTGACGATGTGCGTGGTTGCAGCGCTTGCGTCCAGCGCTGCCGGAAGTGCCTTTGCGGCAGATTCGGACAGGGCCGTCGTCATGCGGGACTACACCGACACGGTGGCGCCCGCACAGCAGCAGGCCTACGAGGCCGGCCTGAAAGCCTACAACCAGTGCCTGCGCGAGCACCACGTCAAGTTCAGCGAGCCGACCGTCACCCACGAAACCGGCAACAACTACATGTATTCCAGCGATGTCGGACCGGTCACATGGGCCGACCTGGATACGCTCGACACACAGGCAAGGACGTGCGATGCGACCTGGCGCGCCCAGAGCAATCCGCATCTGATGAGCGAAACCAGCGCCTTCATGGTGATCCAGACGGACATGAGCCATCTGCCTCCGAATTGGAAGACGCAGATGCCGCCGCCGATCCTGCACGTGATCGACTACACGCTGAAACCGGGACATGACGCGGACGCGGCCTTCACCGGCGCCGTCAAGAAGATCACCGCGGCGGCCGACAAGGCCAAATGGCCCTATTACTGGTCCACGATGCAGCTTCAGGGTGGCGGCGACGGTGCGCCCGACTACCTCCTGGTGATCCGGAGCAAGAACTGGGCCGAGGTCGGCACGGATCCCAGTCCGTCCCTGTGGAAGATGGTCGCGAATGTCTATGGCCAGTCCAGCGCGGACGCGATCCGCAAGGCGCTCAACGACGCCATCGCCAAGGCTCCCGACCACTTCGACAAGTACAGCGCCGACCTCAGCTACATCGCCGGCAAGTAGGGCGACCCGATCATCCGGGCGGCCGGCCGGCCGCCCGGATGTTCTGCGTGCGTCATCACTGTGTTTCCTGTGAGGGGTCGCCATGCACATGCCATCCAGAGTGCCGGTCGCCATGCTGGCGACATTGTTTTGCATGTTTGCAGCGGCGGCGATTGCGGCCACGACCGCGGGAGATTCGGCGAACACTGCATTGCGCGCCGCCGAAGCCTGGGCTTTCCCGGTGTTCCCGCCGCCACCCGACCCGCATGCGCCCAGGTCCCGGCCCGATCCGGGCAAGGTGCTGCACGTGACGGGCAGCTCGGTGAGTTATACGCAGGCGCAGATGGAGAGCATGGACGACGCGGACTGGTTTCCGCAGGATCATCCGCCGGCCCCGCAGATCGTGAAGGCGGGCCGCAAACCGGCGCGTCCATGTGCCGAATGCCACACGATCAGCGGCGCGGGCGTGCCCTCGACCGCAGCGCTGGACAGCCTGCCGAAGGCATACATCCTGGAACAGATCGCGGCGTTCCGCGCCGGCCAGCGCGGCATGGGCGGACCGGAAACCGCCCGCGACATGGTCGAGGAGGCGCGTGCGCTGACACCGGCTGATCTGCAGCAAGCCGTCGATTATTTTTCCGGGATCCCATTCGTCTCGCGCGTGCACGTCGTCGAGACCGCGAGCGTGCCGAAGACGCACTGGAAATATTTCGTCCTCGCGCCGGACTCCAGTGGCGCGCGCGAACCGATCGGCGAGCGCATCATCGAAACGCCCGCGAATTTCCAGGATTACGAGTACAGCGATGCACGCGTCGGCTACGTGGCATACGTGCCGCCGGGAAGCATAGCGCGCGGCGCCGTGATCGCCGTGAAAGGCAAAGGTTCGGCGGCATCGTGCGAGTCGTGCCATGGCACGAACCTCGAGGGCCGGACCCTGCCCGGCATCGGCATCGTCCCGCCGCTGGCCGGACGCTCGCCGACCTATATCGCGCGCGAGTTGATCCTGTTTCGCGAAGGCAGGCGCAGCGATCCGGCCGCCGCCCCGATGCGGGCGGAAGCCACCGCGTTGAGCGTGCCGGAAATGATCGACGTCGCGGCCTATGCGGCCTCGCGCAAGCCGTGAATGGCACGAGACGCATCATGATTGCCGCTGAGCAAGCACCGACACCGTGGCACTCGGGAGAGCGTGCATGAGAAGAGCGGCCTTCTACGCCCTGTGGCTGGCTGCGGTGTTTCCGCTGGTCGCGACAGCGGCGCCGCCCGCCAGCCACTGGCTTTTCGTGTGGGCGATGGAAGCCAGGCACCCACTCGCCTCGGTGCCGGAGATGACGCCGGCCGACATTCCCGCAAGGCGCAACGGTCTGGGAATGGGCAAGGACTTCCTCGCGGTGTTCGACGTCCAGCCGGGCGCGTCGTTCGGCAAAATCGTGGCGATGCTGCCGGTCGGCGACGCCGCTCAGGCCCATCACACGAACTATGCTGAACCTCCGGACGACCTCCTGTACGCCAACGACTGGCTCGGGAATCGCACCTACGTCTTCGACGTGCACGATCCACTGCACCCGCGGCTTGCGCGCCAATTCGGCAGCGTCGGTGCGCTCGGCTATCCGCACTCGTTCGTCCATCTTCCCAATGGCGACACGCTCGCGACCTTCCAGTATTCCGGGGGATTCAACCATGCCGCGGGTGGACTGGTGGAGTTCGATCCAGAGGGACGCATCGTCAGAACCGCTGCGGCGGCCGCGCCGGGCCATCCCGACATTCGCCCGTACAGCATCGCGATCATTCCGAAGCTCGACCGCGTCGTCACCAGCAGCGCGGACATGATGGGCGCGCAGGTCAGCCACGTCGCGCAGGTCTGGCGGCTCTCGGACCTGAAGCTGATCAAGACCATGCAACTGCCGCCGCCGCCCGACTGGTATTACGACACGGCGGCCGACACGTCGGAACCGCGCCTGCTGGCGGATGGCAAAACGGTGCTGGTGCCGACGTTCAATTGCGGGCTTTTCCTGGTTCGCAACCTCGCGGGCGATGATCCCACGCTGCAACACGTTTACGACCTGGGCTACCGCATGTGCGAGGTGCCGGTGGTCGCCGGCGACTTCATGGTGGAAGCCGCGCAAAGCGGACATGCGATCGTCAGCCTCGACGTGCGCGATCCCGGGCATCCGCACGAAGTCAGCCGCATCCTGCTGCCGCCGGACGAATATCCGCATTGGCTTGCGCTGGAGCCGAACGGCGATCGCCTGGTCATCACGGGTTACGGGGCGCTCGACACGAAGGTCCGTTTCGCCACGATCGATCGCGGCAGCGGCAAGCTGACTCTCGCTTCCGACATGATCGATTTCACGCGCGCCTGGCCGGATGGCTGGCATGGAAGCGCCATGCCGCATGGCGCCGTCTTCAGCAATCCCTGAGCGGAGAAGTACATGCAAAAGACGTTTGCAGTTGTCGTGATGATTTGGGTTGGCTTCTTCGCGCGAAGCGCAGGCGCGCAGTCCGCTTCGTCATCGGCGGAGCAAGCCATCCGTCCGATCATGGCGCAGATGCTCAAGGCCGCCAACGCGCACGACACCGATGCCTTCATGGCGGCGATGGCGCGCAGCCCGAGGCTGGTTTTCGCGATCAACGGCGAAATCATCCGCGGTTGGGACGCCCTGCACGCCCAGCAACTGAAATGGTGGAGCAACGGCAAGAGCAAGGGGAAGTACGTACAGGGTGGAGCGCCCACATTCATGCCGCTCGACCCCGACGTCGAAATCGTGACGTGGCCGCTGGTGGGCAGCGGAACCGCGCACAGCGGGAAAGGCACCACCAGCGATTTCGTCGTGACTTATGTCTGGCAGCACATGCCGCAGGGCTGGCGAATCGTGTACGGTCACGAATCTTGGAAGAAGCCGCCGGGTTGAAGCCGTCGCGGCGATCAACTCACCGCACGGGAGACCACCCGCATGAAACGAATGCTTTTCCTCGGCGCGGCACTGCTTGCGTTCGCATCGCTCGCGCACGCCGATCCGAAGGACTGGATCGCCTACAGGCAGCCGGTCATCGCCTTCACCCACGCCACCGTCGTGGACGGAACGGGCGCGGCTCCGAGACTCGACCAGATGCTGGTGATCGACAAGGGCCGCATCGCCGAACTCGGCCCCGCCGCAAGTACCGCGGTTCCCGCCGGCGCGACCGTGATCGACGCGCACGGCAAGACGTTGCTTCCGGGCTTCGTGATGATGCACGAACACCTGTTCTATCCGACGCGGCTGAGTCCGGGGGCTTTTTACACAGCCATGCCGTACAGCTTTCCGCCGCTGTATCTCGCAGGCGGCGAAACCACCATCCGCACGTCGGGCTCGATGATGCCGTATGCGGATTTGAACGTGCGCGACGCCATCGCGGCGGGCAAACGCGCCGGGCCCGACATCGACGTGACCGGGCCTTATCTGCAGGGCGGCTCGAGCTACACCGAGGACATGCACGTGCTGACCGGGCCGGCCGATGCGACGCGCACGGTGGATTACTGGGCCGACGAAGGCGTCACCTCGTTCAAGGCCTACGACCACATCACCCGCGCGGAACTGAAAGCCGCGATCGACGCCGCGCATACGCACCATGACAAGATCACCGGGCACCTGTGTTCCGTCACCTTCCGCGAAGCGGCCGACCTCGGCATCGACAACCTCGAGCATGCCTTCTTCGTGGCCTCGGATTTCGTGAAGGACAAGCAGGCCGACCAGTGTCCCGGCGGCCACGCGGTGCCCCAGTCCATCGCGGGGCTGGACCTGGATTCCCCGCAGGTCGAATCGCTGATCAGGCTGCTCGTTGACAAGCACGTCGCGCTGACATCGACCCTGCCCGTGTTCGCGAGCTTCATTCCCGGTGAGCCGGGAACATCCGACGCGGCGCTGGCGTTGCTCGATCCGCGCCTGCGCGACATCTATCAGAAGACGCAGGAGAAAATCCACGCCACGCCGAAGACCGGCGCGGCGCAGATGCAGGCATGGTTTGCAAAAGCGACCGCACTCGAAAAGCGTTTCGTCGAGGCCGGCGGCCTGCTGATGGGCGGCAGCGATCCCACTGGTTACGGCGGCGTGATTCCCGGTTTCTCGTCCAAGCGCGAACTCGAACTGCTGGTGCAGGCGGATGGCTTCACGTTTCCCCAGGCCGTCGAAATCCTCTCGCTCAACGCGGCGAAGTTCGAAGGCCGCGACAAGGACATCGGTTCGCTGGCCGTCGGCAAGCGCGCCGACATCGTGGTGATCGACGGCGATCCGCTGAAGGATGTCTCCGCGGTCGAGCACATGCCGCTGGTGTTCAAGGATGGCATCGGTTACGACACCGCCTCGATCTTCAAGTCGATGCAGGGTCAGATCGGAATGAACTGATCCGCCATGCCGGCGCGCCTTTCATCTACGCAACAAGCAAATCGTCAAGCGAATACGCACCGGGCGGCCGGCCCGCGAGCCATGCTGCGGCATGCAACGCACCCCGCGCAAAGATCGCGCGATCGGTGGCACGATGCGAAAGTTCGATGCGCTCGCCGGCCGCCGCAAGGATGGCGGTGTGCTCGCCGACCACATCGCCGGCCCGGAGCGACGCGAACCCGATCGCGCCGGCCCGGCGCACACCTACCTGGCCTTCGCGCGACAACACAGCGACTTCATCGAAGTCCTGCCCCCGCGCTGCGGCGGCAGCACGCCCGAGGGCCAGCGCAGTACCGGATGGTGCGTCGAGCTTGCGCGCATGATGGGCTTCGAGGATTTCCAGGTCCCAATCCGGCAGCGCCGCGGCGGCATCGCGCAATGCGCGCGTCAGTACCGCAATGCCGAGGCTGAAGTTCGCTGCGTGCAGGACGGGAATCGTACGCGCGGCTTCGACCAACGTGTTCCGTTGCGATGCGGCCAGCCCGGTCGTGCCGCTGACGAACGCCGCGTGCTGTGCAAGGCAATGCGCAAGTGCCGCGTCGAAACCATCCGGCGAACTGAAATCGATGATGACGTCCAGCCTGGATGCATCGCGCCAGTCGCTCGACGCGCCGATTGCCGCGACCAGTTCGAATCGCGCATCGTTTTGCAGCAGATCCCGCAGCGCACGGCCCATGCGGCCGTTGGCGCCGTTGATGGCAAGTCGAAACCGATCAGGCATGGACGGAGCCCGCTAGGGACAAGCGCGCAGCTTACAAGCCCTGCAACCGCTCGCAAGTTCGGCCGGGGTCCAAGGCCAAAATCGATCCACGCCCGCGCCGGAATGACGACCGGATGCCGCGGCTGCTTCTCCGTCAGCCCGTCATCTTCGCCCAGAATTGCTTGACGCCTTCCACGAAGCCGCTGTTTCGCGGCGAGTGCTTCTTCGCTTCCTCGGCGTCGGCGAAAGTCGCCTCGAACTGTTCGAGCAGTTCGCGCTGGCGTTTGTCGAGGCGCACCGGCGTTTCCACCACCACCGTGCAGAACAGGTCGCCGGTGTGGCGGCTGCGGACGGACTTCACGCCCTGCCCACGCAGGCGAAATTCCTGGCCGGTCTGCGTCTCGGGCGGAATGGTGATGCTGGTGGCACCGTCCAGGATCGGCACTTCGATGGTGGCGCCGAGCGCCGCCTGCGCATAGCGGATCGGCACCTCGCAACGCAAGTCGTCGCCTTCGCGCTTGAAGATCGGATGCGGGCGCACATGGATCTCGACATACAGGTCACCCGGCGTCGAACCCGGAGGCCCCGCTTCGCCTTGCCCGCTCAGGCGGATGCGATCGCCGTTGTCGACGCCCGGCGGCACCTTCACTTCGAGACCGCGCTGGTCTTCCAGCCGACCCTCGCCGTGGCAATGCTTGCACGGCGTCACCACCACGCGGCCTGCGCCGCCGCAATGCGGGCACGCCTGCTGGATCGAAAAGATGCCGTTCTGCATCCGCACCCGGCCATGTCCGCGGCAGGTGGAGCACGTTGACAACTTGCCATCCGCGGAACCGGTGCCGTTGCAATGATGGCAGTTGACCAGGGTCGGCACCTGGATCTTCTTGTCGATGCCCGCCACGGCTTCTTCGAGATCGAGCTCCAGCACGTAGCGCAAATCCGAACCGCGCGCCGCGCGCCGGCCACCACCGAAGATGTCCGAAAAAATGTCGCCGAAGATGTCGCCCACGTCGCCGAACGGCGCGCCGCTTCGGCGCCCCGTGCCATTTTCGAAGGCCGCGTGGCCGTACTGGTCGTACATCGCACGACGCTGAGGGTCGCCCAGGATTTCGTATGCCTCCTTGGCTTCCTTGAAGCGATCCTGCGCCTGCGGATCGTCGGGGCAACGATCCGGATGATTCTTCATTGCCAGCCTGCGAAAGGCCTTTTTCAGTTCCTCGTCGTTCGCGCTGCGCGCGACGCCCAGGACTTCGTAGTAGCAACGTTTCATGTGCGGAGTCTTGCTTCGAGCCGGTGATCGGGGATGAACCACATGGCCGCGATCGCGCCATAGATCACGCACGACAATATGGGCGCAAAAAACGCCAGCACAATGCCGACAACGTACCCCACCGGTGAAATGACGATTTTCCAGTCACCCTTGAGGGCTTCGCCCAGCCCGCTCTTCTCGCCGCCATTGGCCGCGATCAGCGCTCGCAGAAGCGGAACCCACGAGAGTGCCGCGAGCAGCAGGACAATGCCGTAAACCGCGGTCGGCACCGGTGCTGGTACCGGATGCGATTCGTTCAACCAACTGGTCGTGAACGGAAACAGCGAAAGCCAGAACAGGAAGAACAGATTGGTCCACAACACGCGTCCACTCACGTGCGTGACCATCTGCAGCATGTGGTGGTGATTGTTCCAGTAGATGCCCACGTACACGAAACTGAGCACGTAACTCAGGAACACCGGAAGGTCCTCGAGCAAAGCGCGCCACGTCGCTTCGTGGGGCAGTTTCAACTCCAGCACCATGATGGTGATGATGACGGCGATCACCCCATCGGTGAACGCCTCCATCCGGCCTTTGTGCATCCCCCAGTTCCCCGCTCGGTGAATGTCATTCAAGAAATCAAAATGGATAGCTGCCGCGTCCCGCCCCTCGCCTGTCGGTACCGGCGAGGCCGGTGTTCGCTACGACAACCGGTCTTCGCATGTAGATCGGCGCGCAATCGAACTGCTAGTCGCCCGGAATGGAAACCTTGGACATTTTCGTCCGTATTGAGCCGCAGGCTCTTTTTGCGGCTCGAATACGGACGATTGATCCGGCAGCGCTCCGCGCTGCCGGATAACGTTTACTTGTCCTTGTCCTTGACCTCGGTGAACTCCGCATCCACCACATCCTCAGGCGACGCACTGCCGCCGCCCGGCGCCTGCTGAGCGCCCGGTTGCGGGCCGGCCTGGCCGCCTGCCTGCGCCGCGGCGAACAGCGACTGCGCGGCCTCTTCCAGTTTGGTAATGCGCGACTCGATCGCATCCTTGTCGTCGCCCTTCATCACCTTTTCGAGCTCGGACAGCGATTCTTCGACGCGGCCGATCACGTCGCCACCGACCTTGCCGCCGTGTTCCTTGATCGCGCTGCGCGTGGCGTGCACCAGCTGGTCGGCCTTGTTGCGGGTGGCGACCAGTTCCTGGAACTTCTTGTCTTCCTCGCGATGCGTTTCCGCATCGGACACCATCCGCTGGATTTCTTCCTCGGAAAGACCCGAGCCAGCTTTGATCTCGATGCGCTGTTCCTTGCCGGTGTTCTTGTCCTTGGCGGTCACGTGCAGGATGCCGTTGGCGTCGATGTCGAACGACACCTCGATCTGCGGCATGCCGCGCGGCGCGGGCTGGATGCCGGCGAGGTCGAACTTCGCCAGCGACTTATTGAAGCGGGCCTGTTCGCGCTCGCCCTGCAGCACGTGCACGGTCACGGCG
>DASZTT010000192.1:0-6890 GCA_035547895.1 Rhodanobacteraceae bacterium | reverse complement strand
AGCCGGTTTCGGCGAACAATTCATCGGCGTCACGGAAGATCAGGCCGGTGCGGCGGAACAGGTCGATGCGGTGCGCAAGCTGTTCCGGCACTTCCATCGCCGCGCAATGCCGCCAGAACGGCGTGTCATCGCGCTCGGTGGCCTTGTAGTGCAGGATCAGGAAATCGCGCACGCGCTCGTATTCGAAACGCGTCTGGCGGTTGTACTGCTCGACCAGCAGCGGATCGCAATGCCGGTCCGGGAACATCCCGAGGAACCGCGCAATGCCCGATTGCACCAGGTGGATGCTGGTCGATTCCAGCGGCTCCATGAAACCCGCGGCCAGCCCGAGCGCAAGGCAGTTGCGGTTCCACTGAAGCTTGCGCATGCCGGTGACGAAGCGCAATGGCCGCGGCTCTTCCAGCGGCCCGCCCTCGAGGTTCGCCAGCAATTGCGCCGCGGCTTCGTCGTCGCTGATGAAGCGGCTGCAATAGACGTGGCCGTTGCCGGTGCGGTGCTGCAACGCGATCCGCCATTGCCAGCCTGCGGTGCGTGCGGTCGCTTGCGTGTAAGGACGCATGGGTGTACTGCGCGGACTGGCGACCGCGAGCGCGCGGTCGCTTGGCAACCAGTGCTGCCAATTCTCGTAACCGGTCTTCAGGGCGCCTTCGATCAGCAGCCCGCGAAAGCCCGAGCAGTCGATGAAGAAGTCGCCTTCGACCGTTTCGCCGCTTTCCAGCTGCAGCGATTCAATGAAACCATCCTCCCCCCGCAGCTTGACGTCGACGACCTTGCCTTCGATGCGCTTCACCGCGCCTTCGGGAATGCGTTCGCGCAAATACTGCGCGTAGCGTGCCGCGTCGAACTGGTAGGCGTAGCGGATGCCGCCGAGCGGACTGTTGCCCACCTTGTCCAGCGGTGCGAACTTGTCCGCCGCGGCCGCCACCGCGTTCAGCGAATGCGCCCACAGCGGATGGGTATCGCCGTGCGCACGGCTGCGCAGCCAGTAATGGTGGAACGGCAACAAGCCCAGCGGCAACCCGATGTCGCCGAACGCATGGATGTACGAATCGCCGATGCGCCCCCAGTCGTTGAGCTGCACGCCCAGCTTGTAGGTGCCGTGGGTGAAGCGCATCAGGTCGCTTTCATCGATGCCGAGGAACGCATTGATGTGCAGGATCTGCGGGATGGTCGCCTCGCCCACGCCGACCGTGCCGATCTCGGCGGACTCGATCAGGTGGATTTCGCGTCGCGGCCCGAACGCGCGGGCCAGCAGCGCCGCCGCCATCCAGCCGGCGGTGCCGCCGCCCACGATCACCACGCGCCGGATCGCGGAATCGTTCATGCCGGAAGCATACGCCCTGGACATGCGCGATCAACCATCAGTCGCGGCGGCGCAACCAGGACGGCAACGGCACGGCTTCGTTGCCGCATCAACGAAGCGCGTGCCGCCGCCATGCCTCAGAAGAACTTGTACGAAACGCCGACTTCGTAGCGGCGGCCGTACTCTTCCCACGTCAGCACCTGGCGCGGATCGTTGTTCTGGTACGTGATGAAGCGCTGGTTGGTGAGGTTGGAACCTTGCAGCAGGAAGGTCAGGCCCTTCAGGCGCCCGTCCGGAATCGTGTAGCTGACCTGCGCGTCGTAGGTGCTGCCGCCCTTGATGGTCTGCAGGATGCGCGTGGCGCTGATGCCCTGCACTTCGCCGAGGAAGCTGGTGCGGTAGCTGTCGCTGACGCGCGCCTCGAAGCCGTCGTGCTGATAGTAGATCGTGCCGTTCGCGACCCACTTCGAGAGGCCCGGCACCGTGATCGCCTGCGGATTGCCCGCATACACGACCGCGCTCTTGGTGTAGTCGCCCGTCAGGATGAAACCGAAATCCTCCAGCACCGGCACCGAGGTGACCGCCTTGAAAGGCAGGTTGATCGTGCCCTGCAGGCCTTTCACGCTGCCGTGGCCGTCGTTGGTCGGACCGGAAATGATGCCGTAGGTGGTGCCCAGTTGCTGCTGCTGGGCGGACGACAGGAACGCGCCGACGAACGGCGCGAAGTTGTACAGGAACGCGGCGCTCGGGTTGATGAAGTCCGTCAGCTTCAGGTAGTAACCCGACAGTGCCATGTAGCCCTGGTTCTGCGCGAAGTAATGCTCGAGGCTGATGTTGAAATTGTCCGACATCGTCGGCAGCAGCTCGGGGTTGCCGCCGCTTGCGCTGAAATAGGACTGGTTGGGATTGGTGTTCGGCAATTGCGTGATGTTGCCGCTGATCGCGAGGCTCGCACTCATCTGGTCCATGCGCGGGCGCGCCAGCACGCGCGCGGCGCCGACGCGCAGGTCGGTGCTCGGCGTGAACTGGAACACCAGGTTCGCGCTGGGCAACCAGCGGGTGTACTTGGTGCCGCCCGAAACCGGCACCAGCGTCACCACCGATGAGCCGGTCGAACTGGTGCCGGCGGCGACGCGCTGGCCCTGCGAGGATTCATTGGTATGCGCGACCTGCACGCCGATGTTGCCGCGCACCGGCACGCTGCCCAGCGAGGTGTCGATGTTGAACTGCACGAACGGCGTGGTGTCGAGCTCGCGCACTTTCCAGTTCGGCGGCACGCCGATCGACGACAGGGCGGTGGGGAACAGGTCGTAGGTGCCGTCGGCCAGGAAGTCGAGCGGGTTGTAGACCACCTGCTGGGTGATGCCCATCCACGCCAGCGGGTTGCCGATCGTGTAGGACGGGATCGGCGCGGTCGTCGCGCCGTTCGGCAGCACGATGAAATCCTGGTCGATGTTGTAGTTCTTGTTGCGGGTGGCGCGGTCGACGCCGAACTGCACGTTGGAGAACGGTCCGCTCAGGAACTCGTGCTCCACGCTCAGGCGCAGGCGTGCGAGGTAATCGTTGGTGTGCGGCGCATTGATGAAGCCCGCCTGCACCACCGGCGGATTGTTGCCGCTGCCCCAGCCCTGCGGATCGGTGAGCACCAGTCCCTGCGTGTAGTCCAGCGTGGGATCGACCGACAGCATGCCGCTGCCGGCTTCCTCGAAATTCACCGTGTCGGTCGGGCCGGTCTTGTTGTAGCCGAAGCCGGTGTAGCTCTCCAGCAGGATGTCGCTTCGGTCGGCGCGCGAATAGCTGGCGTCCAGTTCCGCGGACCAGTCTTCGTTGAAGCGCAGCTTGTTGTTCCAGCCGATGTTCCAGACCTTGGCTCGGGTCTTGTTGTAATCGTTGCGCACCACCGGCGAAACATTGCTGTACACGCCGCTTTGCACGAAACCGTCCTGCACGTTGCCGGGCGCGAGCACCACGCCGGCGCCGTAGAACAACGGGAGTTCCGCGCCCTTGGCCTGCTGGGTTTCGCGGAAGTTGTCCCAGGTGAGGTCGAGCGTGCTGGTGAAGTTTTCGCTCGGCCGGTACTGCAGCGTCGCCAGCAGGCCGGTGCGCTTCAATTGATCGGAGATGCCGTAGTTCTTGGAACCGCCGACCACCAGGTCGCCGTTCGCGTCGTTGGCATAGCCCCACGGCGCCTGGTGTTCGATCTGCGCGGGATTCGATTCCAGGTCCACGCCCAGCGTCACGCCGAAGGTGTGGTCGGCGAACTGGTTGACGTAGACGCCGTTCACCGAATAACCGTGGTCACTGACGCCCGGTCCGGGCGACAGCGTGGAGAGGCTGTCCCACACATAGTGCGCGTTGACCGCCGCCACCGGGCCCGGCTGTTCCAGCGGACGGATCGTGCGCATGTCGACGGTGCCGGACAGGCCCTGCCCGATCAGGCTGGCACTGGGCGACATGTACACGACCACGCTGTTGAACCAGCTCGACGGGTATTGGTCGTATTGCACGTCGCGGTTGTTCGAAGTGCTGACCTGCTCGCGCCCGTTCACCAAGGCGGTCGAGAAGTCGGGACCGAGTCCGTGGATCGTCAGCACCTGCGGGCGTCCGCTCAATGTCTGCACCGCGAGTCCCGGCAGGCGGCCGAGCGTATCGGCGATGCTGGTGCCGGGCAGCTTGCCGATCTGTTCGGCCGACACCGCCTCGACGATTTCATCGGAGTTGCGCTTGATCGCGGTGGCGTTCTGCAGACTGCCCGCGTAACCGCGCACGTTGATCGCCTGCAACTGCTGCGGTTGCTCCTTCTTTTTTTCCTTCTTCTTCTTGTCGGTCGCGCTCTGATCGGTCGTCGGAGCCTGATCCTGCGGCTGCGGCTGGTCCTGCGCGCCACGGGCGGGTGCGCTGGCGGCGAACGCGACGTTGGCGCAGGTGGCAAAGCCGATGCCTGCGGAGATCAGGGCCAGCGTCATCATGTTGCGTTTCAGTTGCATCGGTTTCGTCCCCAGTGGTGAACGTCGTTGTGCGTGTGGCGGCTTTGCCGCGTGCAGTCCCGCGCTCGCGGCGCGGGTGTGATCGGGATGGTAGGCGTCCGGTTTCGCGGCGGGTGCAAGCCGCATACGTATTCATGCGGCGGGCGATGTGTGCGTGTTGCGACGCAACACGCGGCGCGCGCAAGACCCGCGCGGACACGGACCGGCAGCAGGCGCGGCGCATGACGCAGGCGCAGCATCCATGAATACGTATGCGCGTGCGGCGGACCGAATCGCGCCAGCCGGTAAGCTGGCCGACCTATCAGACGCCGCGAAACGACGCGCGCACCCAGGGATTCCTTCAACAATGTCTGACGCTCGTTGGTGGCGCGGCGCCGTCATCTACCAGATCTACCCGCGCAGCTTCCTCGACACCGACGGTGACGGCGTGGGCGACCTGCCCGGCATCATCGAACGGCTCGATTACGTGGCGTCGCTGGGCGTGGATGCGGTGTGGATCGCACCGTTCTTCAAGTCGCCGATGGCCGATTTCGGCTACGACATCGCCGACTACCGTGCGGTCGATCCGCTGTTCGGCAGCCTCGATGATTTCGACCGGCTGCTGGCGAAGGCGCACGCGCTGGGCCTGAAGGTGATGATCGACCAGGTCTTGAGTCACACTTCAGCCGAACATGCGTGGTTCCGCGAAAGCCGGCAAAGCCGTGACAACCCGAAAGCCGACTGGTACGTGTGGGCCGACCCGCGCGAGGACGGCACGCCGCCCAACAACTGGCTGTCGATCTTCGGCGGCCCCGCGTGGCAATGGGAACCGCGTCGCCAGCAGTACTACCTGCACAACTTCCTGACCGAACAACCGGACCTCAACTTCCACAACCCTGAAGTGCGCGCGGCGATGCTGGACAACCTGCGCTTCTGGCTCGAGCGCGGCGTGGACGGCTTCCGCCTGGATTCGATCAACTTCTGTTTCCACGACGCGCGACTGCGCGACAACCCGCCCAAGCCGAAGGGCCAGCGCACGGGGCGCGGATTCAGCGCCGACAATCCCTACGCATACCAGTACCACTACTTCAACAACACGCAGCCGGAGAACCTTGCGTTCCTCGCCGAATTGCGCGCGTTGCTCGATCGCTATCCGGGCGCGACCACGCTGGGCGAAATTGCCTCGGAGGATTCGCTGGCGACGATGGCCGAATACACCGCCGGCCATCGCCTGCACATGGGTTACAGCTTCGAACTGCTCACCGACGACTTCAGTGCCGCCTACATCCGCGACACGGTGCGCGCGCAGGAAGCAAGGATGAGCGAAGGCTGGCCTTGCTGGGCCATTTCCAACCACGACGTCGAACGCGTGCTGTCGCGCTGGGGCAACGGCCACGCCTCCGCGTCGCTCGCGAACCTGCTGACCGCGATGGTCTGCTCGTTGCGCGGTTCGGTGTGCGTCTACCAGGGCGAGGAACTGGGCCTGACCGAAGCCGAGGTGCCGTTCGAAGCCTTGCAGGATCCCTACGGCATCGCGTTCTGGCCGCAGTTCAAGGGACGCGACGGCTGCCGCACGCCGATGCCGTGGACCGCCGGCGCGCACGGCGGCTTCACCACCGGCGTGCCGTGGCTGCCGGTGCCGCAGGAACACCTCGCGCTGGCGGTGTCGCGGCAGGAGACGGATGCGGCTTCCACGCTCGCGGGCTTTCGCGCCTTCATGCACTGGCGGCGCGAACATCCGGCGCTGCGCACCGGCACGATCCGTTTCCTGGATACGCCGGAACCGGTGCTGGCCTTCACCCGCGAAGCACCCGGCCAAACCCTGCTGGTCGCGTTCAATCTCTCCGACGCCGCCACTGAGTTTTCGCTGCCCTCCCTGCGCGGCGCAAGGCCGCTGCACGGCCATGGCCTGCACGAAGGCACGCTGTCCGGCGAGCACGTGCGCCTGCCCGGCCATGGCGCGATTTTCGCCTCGCTCGCGGCCTGATCCGGCGGGATCGAGGCCATCCGCCCGGCAGCATCCCGCGAGTTTGGCTAGCATCATCACCTTCGACCGCCCGATCGCAGGGCCCGAAGGCCGCCGCCGCGTGCAAAGCAAGAAGCGCATCACGTCGTTCGACATCGCCGAAAAGGCCGGGGTCTCGCAGGCCACGGTGTCGCGCGCGCTGCGCGGCGACCCGTCGGTGAGCTGCGAAACCCGCCGGCGCGTGGAAGCGGCCGCCACGGCACTCACTTACACCGTCGACAAGAACGCGTCGAACCTGCGCGGCCGGCTCACCGGGACGCTGGCGCTGCTGTTCTTCGAAGACCCGACGCCCGACGACTCGCACATCAATCCGTTCTTCCTGTCGATGCTCGGCTCGATCACCCGCGCCTGCGCGCGGCAGGGCCACGACCTGCTGATCTCGTTCCAGGAACTCTCGCGCGACTGGCACGCCGATTTCGCGGAAAGCAAGAAAGCCGACGGCATCATCCTGCTCGGCTACGGCGACTACCTGGCCTACTGCGACCGGCTGAAGAAGCTGGTCGAGCAGGGCACCAGCTTCGTGCGCTGGGGCGCGGTGCTGCCGGGCCAGCCCTACGTCACCTTCGGCTGCGACAACTACCAGGGCGGCCACGCG
>DASZTT010000191.1:0-19391 GCA_035547895.1 Rhodanobacteraceae bacterium | reverse complement strand
TGTATGCGATATCCGCATTGGGCTGGATCGTCGTGCTGAGCGGAACATTCGTGATCAATCACTTCGACTTGTTCGGCCTGCGCCAGGTGTGGCTGCGCGCGCGCGGCGTCGCCTACACGCCGCCGGAATTCGTCGACAGTTTCTACTACAGGATCGTTCGTCATCCCCTGATGCTGGGTTTCGTCATCGCGTTCTGGGCGATTCCGCGGATGAGCGTCGGACACTTGCTGTTCGCCGTGGCGACGACGGGTTACATCCTCCTCGCGGTGAAATTCCTGGAGGAGCGCGATCTGATTGCGGCGCACCCTGAATACCGGGACTATCGACGCCAGGTGCCGATGATCTGCCCGTGGCCCCGGCCCGCGCGGCGCGAAGGATCGGGACTCGCAACACCCGGGCACTGAGCGCACTTCGAAGGCGCGCGTCCGGCGGGCAGGATTCCGGCACAATGACCGGGCGGGGATGTCCCGCGCCGCCGGAACGCGCATGTCTTCAAATCCTGGGCGCGGTGCATACGCAAGCCTTGGCTGGATTGCGCGGAACATGTCGATGTGCGCCGCGCTTGTCACCACGGCGGCGTTCGCCCAGGGGCCGCACGGTGCACCGGCGCCGCCAACGCAACTTGGCAACGATGTGGTCGCGGCGGCGTGGAAAGTGCAAGGCGGCGCTTTGTCCGGCCTTGTGGTCACCGACCGGCGCCATCACGCTCCGATCGCGGTGACCGATCCATTTTCGATGACGTTCAAGGACGGCAGCACGATCGGCACCGGCGGCTTCCGTCTGCACGGCTCGTTGCGCGAAGCCGCGCTACCCGTGGATGCGAATGCTGCACGCCTTGTCGAACGCATTCCTGGCAAGGCGGTCGAAGGTACGTTCCTCGGTCCCCGGGGCAACATTCGCGTCGACTGGAAGCTGATGCAGCGCGACGGCTCCGATTACCTGCGCGAGATCGTCACGATCACGGCCCTGAACGGGAATGCGTCAATCACCAAGGTCTCGCTGTTCGGCGCCAACGCGCCCGACGCGATCGTGGACGGCTCGGTCGATGGCTCGCCGGTGGTGTCGCGCGACGACTGGCTAGGCTTTGAACATCCGATGTCCAAGGCTGACGCGTGGCGCGGCAAGGTGAAACTGTGGATCGACCGTGTGCTTCCGCTGCCCAAGGGTCAATCGGTGACCTACTCGGCGGTGATCGGCGTTGCGCATTCCGGGCAGATGCGGCGCGACTTCGCGCAATATATCGAACGCGAACGCGCGCACCCGTACCGGCCATTCCTGCACTACAACTCCTGGTACGATATCGGCTACTTCACGCCCTATACAGAAGCCGAAGCACTGGATCGCATCAACGCGTTCGGCAGGGAACTGGTCGAGAAGCGCCACGTGAAGATGGATTCATTTCTGTTCGACGATGGCTGGGACGACTACAGCGGAAGCTGGAATTTCTCCAGGGCGTTCCCGCACGGCTTCGTGCCGCTGTGCAAGGCTGCGGAAAAATACGGCGCCGCACCGGGCGTGTGGCTGTCGCCGTGGGGCGGCTACGGCAAGCCGCACGACGAACGGATCGCGAATGGCCGCAAGCTGGGTTACGAGATCGTCGACAACGGCTTTGCCTTGTCCGGCCCGGAATACTGGAAGCGCTTCCACGACGTGACGATGACGCTGTTGAACGACGACTGCATCAACCAGTTCAAGTTCGACGGCACCGGCAACGTCAACAGCGTCTATCCGGGGAGCCAGTTCGACAGCGATTTCGCGGCGGCGATCCGGTTGATCAGCGACATCCGCACCGAGAAGCCGAACACTTTCATCAATCTCACCACCGGTACCTGGGCTTCGCCGTTCTGGCTGAAGTACGCCGATTCGATCTGGCGCGACGGCTACGACCACAACTTCGCCGGGGTCGGTCCCTACCGCGAGCAATGGATCACCTACCGCGACGAACAGACCTATCGCAATATCGTGGAGAAGGGACCGCTGTTCCCGATCAATTCGCTGATGCTGCACGGAATCATCTACGCGCAGCACGCCGTGCATCTCGACACCGATCCGGGCCACGACTTCGCCAACGAAGTGCATTCCTACTTCGCGACCGGTACGGATCTTCAGGAGATGTACATCACGCCGTCGTTGTTGACGCCGCAGGATTGGGACACGCTGGCGCAGGCAGCGAAATGGTCGCGTGCCAATGCCGAAGTGTTGCGCGACACCCACTGGATCGGCGGCGATCCGGGGCGGCTGGACGCCTATGGCTGGGCCGCGTGGTCGCCCTCGAAGTCGTTCATTACCTTGCGCAATCCGGACGACCAGCCGCAGCTCGCGATCCTCGATGTCGGACGGCAATTGCAGTTGCCAAAGGATGCCGTGCGCTCGTTCGTCGTCAGCGATGTCTGGCGCAGTGGCGGCGAGGTGCCGAAAACGCTGAGTGCCGGTCATCCGGTCACGATCACGTTGCGGCCGTTCGAGGTGTTGACGTTGGAGTTGGTCCCGACGAAGTAGGCGCAGCCGGTCACGGGGGAGTTCCACGTCGTCATTCCGGCGCAGGCCGGAATCCATTTTCGAACATCGACACTTTCCTGCGGTTCGCTGGATCCCGGCCTGCGCCGGGACGACGAGCATGGCGGCATGGCGTCCCGGTTATGCTCCGCCCATGGACTGGAACATCCTCTGGTACGTCATCGCCGGCATCCTGATCGCGGCCGGTTTCGTCGCTTCGATCCTGCCCAACCTGCCGGGTATCCCGGTGATGTTCGGCGGCATGCTGCTGGCCGCGTGGGTCGGACATTTCCAGAAAATTCCCGTATGGGTGGTCATCTTCCTGGCGATGATCGCGGCGTTCTCGATCGTGTTCGATTTCGTGGCGGGCAGCGTCGGCGCGAAACGCTACGGCGCCAGCAAGGCCGCGGTGTGGGGCGCCTTCATCGGAACGATCGTCGGATTGTTCTTCGGTATTCCCGGCATCATCCTGGGGCCGTTCGTCGGCGCGGTGGCAGGGCAACTGGCGAGCGGCAGCCGCTTCGAGCACGCCGCGCGCGTCGGCGCGGGCACCTGGATCGGGCTTCTGATCGGTACCGCGATCAAACTTGCCACCGCATTCATGATGCTAGGTAGTTTCGCGGCAGCATTGTTGTTGTGACGCTTCGCGGCACCTTGTCGGATAGTGCGGCCGAACCGCGGCGTGGCTCGCCATGTTGCCAACGAGGAGGGCGCAAAGTAGAGTTCGCCGGGGTTTCGCGGCGGCGATCGTTGTATCGGCCGTATCGTTCTTGATGTTCACCACACAGGGGGTCTTCATGTCTCGCAAGGCATGGTTCTGTATGCCATTGGTTGTGCTGTTGGGCGGATGTTCGACCGCTCCCATGGTGTTGCACTACGCACCCAATTCAACCATGACAGTGCATGGTTCCGAGCAGGTTGGTTCATTCCGCTACGTGCCAGCCGAACAGGGCAAGGCCAAACCGAATCAGATTCGCAACACTGCTATCGGCAATGTTCTTCTCGACAAGAACGTGGCGGACTATTTCAGCCAGGCGGTGTTCGACGAGTCGCGTTTCGTCGGCATCAACATGGGGAGCGGCCCCAAACTGTCAGGCACCATCAACGATTTCCTGATTGACGACCTTGGTTACAGCGTGGATTGGACGCTCGATGTGACTTACGACGTCACGGCGGTCAACGGCCGTCAGTGCTACTCCAGCGACAAGGTCCTCAAGAAGCATACGGCCAAATTTGCCAATGCTTTCGGTACGCTGAACGAAGTGATCAAGCTCAATATCGAAAAGCTGTTTGCCGACCCGGCTTTCGTACGCTGTATCGCGATACAACCGGTCAACGATGCATCACCGGCGGCCACAGACTGATCTGCTAGAAGGACTGAGGTGATCCGCGGGAACAGGCCGCACATCCACGATTAATGGATGTGTAAGTGAGGCCTGTTCTCACACCATCTCAAAAATCCCCGCCGCACCCATGCCGGTGCCGATGCACATGGTGACCATGCCGTATTTCTGCTTGCGGCGGCGCATGCCATGGACGAGCGTCGCGATCCGGATGGAGCCGGTGGCGCCGAGCGGATGGCCGAGCGCGATGGCGCCACCTTCGGGGTTCACCTTGTCGGGATCGAGACCGAGATCCTTGATGACGGCGAGTGACTGCGCGGCGAAGGCTTCGTTCAATTCGATCCACTCGAGCTGGTCCTGCTTGATGCCGGTGGTTTTCAGCGCTTTCGGTATCGCTTCCTTGGGGCCGATGCCCATGATTTCCGGAGGCACGCCGGCGATCGAGAAGCCGACGAAGCGCGCGAGCGGCGTCAGGCCATAATCCTTGATCGCCTGCTCGCTGGCCAGCAGCACCGCGCCGGCGCCGTCCGACATCTGCGATGAATTGCCGGCGCTGACGCTGCCGTCGCGCTTGAACACGGGCCGGAGTTTCGCCAACGCCTCGGCATTGGTGTCACGGCGCGGGCCCTCGTCCTTCTCGACCACGCGACGGTCTTCCTTAACGCCGCGCGAGCGCAGATCGGGATAGCGATCATCGAGCGGGTAGGGCGCAATCTCTTCCTTGAAGTTGCCGGCGTCCTGCGCCGCAATCGCACGCTGGTGGCTGCGAAGCGCAAACGCGTCCTGCTCCTCGCGGCTGATCTTCCATTGCGCCGCGACATTTTCGGCGGTGATGCCCATGCCGTAAGCGATGCCGATGTTGTCGTCCTTGAAGATCTCGGGATTCATCACCGGATGGAAACCCATCATCGGCACCATGCTCATGGATTCGGTACCGCCCGCAAGCACGAGGTCGGACTCGCCGAGGCGGATCGTATTGGCCGCAATCGCGACCGATTGCAGGCCGGACGAGCAGAAGCGGTTGATGGTCATGCCTGGAATGGAGTCGGGCAGGCCGGCCAGCAGCGCGCCGATGCGCGCCACGTTCATGCCTTGCTCGGCTTCCGGCATCGCGCAGCCGATCACCACGTCGCTGATGCGATTGACATCGATGCCGGCGCATTCGTCAAGTGTTTCTCGCAGCACGTGCGCGAGCAGGTCGTCGGGACGGGTGTGACGGAACACGCCGCGCGGGGCCTTGCCGACCGGCGTGCGCTTGGCCGCGACGATGTAGGCATCCTGGGTTTGCTTGGTCATGCTGATTGCTCCGTTGCGTCGTGCAAATGCAAATCGACGCGTCTGGTTTTTCGTTCGTCATCCCGGCGCAGGCTGGGATCCGGTGTTTTTGCAGTCGAAAATGGACCCCGTGTCATCGGCGATCCATGGCCTGCACGGGGTGAGTACATCCTGTATTCAGTTGCGCAGCGGCTTTCCCGTCGTCATGGTGTGCGCGATGCGCGCCTGGGTCTTTTCCATCTGCGCCAGTTCCATGAAGTGGTGGCGTTCCAGGTCCAGCAGCCATTGCGCATCGACGGTGCTGCCGCGCTCGATGTTGCCGCCGCACAAGGTGTCGGCGATGCGGCTCGCGATTTCCATGTCGTGCTCGGAAATGAAGTGCCCGGCCAGCATGTTCACGAGCTGCGCCTTGATGGTGGCGGTGCCGACGTCGCCGGCGACGTGCGTGGCTTGCGGCAGGGGTGGACGCCAGCCGGATTCGGCCAGCGACGACGCGAGGTTCTTCGCCACGTACAGCAGCTCATCGGCGTTGAACACCACCACGTCGGTTTCGCGCAGCAGGCCGAACTGCTTGGCTTCCAGCGCACTGCCGGACGCCTTGGCCATCGCCACGGTTTCGAAGTAGCGCTTGACGGGGTCGAACGGATCGTCGGTGGACGACGCGCGCGAGCAGCGCTCGGCGATTTCCTTCAGGCCCCCGCCGGCCGGCAACAGGCCGACGCCGGCCTCGACGAGGCCGATGTAGCTTTCCAGGGCAGCGACCGTGCGCGCCGAATGCATCTGCAATTCGCAGCCGCCGCCGAGGCAGAGGCCACGGACCGCCGCGACCGTGGGTACGAGGCCGTGCTGCACGCGCATCGTCGCACGCTGGAAATTGGCGATCATGGCTTCGAGCTGCGAAACCTTGCCTTCCTTCAACAGCGCGAGGACGCCCTTGAGATTCGCGCCTGCCGAGAACACCGGGCCCGACTGCCACACGACCAGCGCCTTCAACTTCTGTTCGGCAAGGCCCACCGCGTGCTGGATGCCGTCCAGCACCTGGTCATCGAAGGTGCACATCTTTGTCTTGAAGCTGACGACACCGACATCGTCGTCGCCCAGCGTCCACAGCCGGATGCCGTCGTTTTCCCAGACCGTGGTGCCTGTATCGAACTTCTCGCCCAGCAACGCATCCGGGAACAACTGGCGCTTGTAGACCGGCGCCGACGAGCGCGGCACATTCCTGTTTTCGCGCGGCGAGTACGAGCCGTCCGCGAAGTGCACGCCCTTGCGTCCGTCCACGACCCACGCGGGCAGGGGCGCCTTGGTCATCGCCTTGCCGGCTTCGATGTCTTCGGCGATGGCTTTCGCGACGGCCTGCCAGTCGGCGGCTTGCCAGGTCTCGAACGGACCGAGCTTCCAGCCGTAACCCCAGCGGATCGCGAAATCCACGTCGCGCGCGGTGTCGGCGATACCTTCGAGATGGTACGCCGTGTAATGGAAAAGGTCCCGGAAGCACGCCCACAGGAACTGCGCCTGCGGATCGTTCGACCCGCGCAGGCTGGTGAACTTCTCCGCCGGGTTCTTGATGGCGAGGATCGCCGCAACTTCATCCGACGCTTTCTGTTCCGATGCGCGGTAGTCCTGCTTCGCAAGATCCAGTACCTGGATCTCCTTGCCGGACTTGCGATAGAAACCGGCACCGACCTTCGCGCCCAGCGCGCCTTTCTCGATCAGCGCAGTCAGCCAGGCCGGCGACTTGAAATGTTCGTGCCAGGGATCGCCGGGCAGGGTGTCGGCCATCGTCTTGATGACGTGCGCCATGGTGTCGAGGCCGACCACGTCGGCGGTGCGATAGGTGGCCGATTTCGGGCGTCCGATCGCAGGGCCGGTCAGCGCGTCCACCACGTCGAAGCCCAGCTTGAATTGCGTCGTGTGGACCATCGTCGAGAGGATCGAGAACACGCCGATGCGGTTGCCGATGAAGTTCGGCGTGTCCTTGGCGAACACCACGCCCTTGCCGAGCGTGGAGGTGAGGAACGCTTCCAGCCCTTCCAGCAGTCTGCGATCGGTGGCCTTGCCCGGGATTACCTCGACCAGGTGCATGTAGCGCGGCGGATTGAAGAAATGCACGCCGCAGAAACGATGCCTCAGGTTTTCCGGCAGCGCCTCGGCGAGCTTGTCGATCGACAGGCCGGAGGTGTTGCTGGCCAGGATCGTGTGTTCCGGGATGTGCGCGGCGAGCTTCCTGTAAAGGTCGAGCTTCCAGTCCATGCGTTCGGCGATCGCCTCGATCACGAAGTCGCAGTCTTTCAACAGACCAAGGTTTTCGTCGTAATCGGCTGGCGTGATCGCTGCCGCCACATCCTTCACCGCCAGCGGCGCAGGCGACAGCTTGCCCAGGTGCTGGATAGCCTTCACGGCGATGCCGTTTTTCGGCACCTCCTTGGCGGCGAGGTCGAACAACACGGTTTCGATGCCGGCGTTGGCGAGATGCGCGGCGATCTGCGCGCCCATCACGCCGGCGCCCAGCACGGCGGCTTTGCGAATGCGAAGAATGTCAGACATGGAATCTCCGTGAATCATCAAGGGAATCGTCAACGTGCCGTTCGGCTGTTGCGAAAAGTCAGGCCAGGGATGGCCGTTGTGATCTTCCGAATTCGAGCGACCTTGCGTGCCCACAAGCCGCCCAGCGACGCCGCGATCATGGACGGTCGCACAACTACGCCCGCAATCCCGCCGCGGTGAAATGGATCAGGTGTTTGGCCATCTGTTCGCGGTGCTCGCGCTCGGATTCGCCGCTGCGGCGCTGGATCATGCCGAAGTCGGCCATGGCGTAGGTCAGTGCGCCGACCGCGATATCGAGGCGCCAGTACAGTTCCTGCTTGTCGAGCTGCGGCAGCAGGCGCGCGAAGGCGGCGGCAAAATCCTTCAGCACGTAACCGTAGTTGTCGGACAGGAAGGTGCGCAGGTTGCTGTTGTGTTCAGCGAACGCGCGTGCCAGCACGCGCATGAACACCGAACCACCCTTGCGATCGAGCGACAGTTCCAGCGCCGGGGTGATGAAGGCGTCCAGCACGGTTTCAAGGCTCGCATCACCCGCGGCTTCCAGCTTCGCCAGCTGTTCGAGCCGGCGCCGGCTGAGCTCGTCCAGGCGGCGGCGGAAGACTTCCTCGATCAGGTTGTCCTTGGAGCCGAAGTGGTAGTTGACGGCCGCCAGGTTGACCTTCGCGGCGGCCGTCACCTGTCGCAACGAGGCGCCGGCAAAGCCGCGCTCGGCGAACAGCGCCTCGGCGGCGCCGAGGATCTTCTGACGCGTGGAGAATTGCGCGCTCTGCTGCATGGGCGTCCGCGTTTCAAACAATCGTTTGAAGTCTAGGCCAGGCCGCGGCAGCGGTCAAACCCGGTTGCGCCTTGGCCCGGCCCGGCGGTTGAGCTAGAATCTTTCATTCTTTTGTGAGCTAACTCCGTATTTTGTGCGGGGTTTTCAGGATATGCTCACGAACCTTCAGGGGTTTCGTGCGCACTTTTTTACTTTTGCCATCAGTCGAGGAGCCCATGGCGCTGGAGCGCACCCTTTCCATCATCAAACCCGACGCCGTTGCCAAGAACGTGATCGGACAGATTTACGCCCGTTTCGAGAACGCAGGCTTGCAAGTCGTCGCCGCGAAAATGCGACAGCTTTCGCGCGCCGAAGCCGAAGGCTTCTATGCCGTGCATCGCGAGCGCCCGTTCTTCAAGCCGCTGGTCGACTTCATGGTGTCGGGTCCGGTGATGATCCAGGTGCTGGAAGGCGAGGGTGCGATCGCGAAGAATCGCGAATTGATGGGCGCAACCAATCCGAAGGAAGCGGCCGCGGGAACCATCCGCGCGGATTTCGCACAAAGCATTGACGCGAATGCGGTGCACGGCTCGGACGGCCCGGACACCGCGCGTTTCGAAATCGGTTACTTCTTCGCCGCGACGGAACTCTGTCCTCGCGGGTAATTTGCTTTTCGGGGGATGCACATGGCCGACATGGCCCGTGCCAATCTGCTGGACTTCGATCGCAACGGGATGCGTGACTTCTTCGCCGGGCTGGGCGAGAAGCCGTATCGCGCCGACCAGGTGATGAAGTGGATCTATCATCGCCTCGAAAGCGATTTCGGGGCGATGACGGACCTCGGCAAGTCGCTGCGCGAAAAGCTCCCCCAGGTGGCCGTGGTCGCACCACCGAAGGCCTTGCTGGACAAGGCTTCCAGCGACGGCACCCGCAAGTGGCTGCTGGGCATGGACGCCGGCAACGCGGTGGAAACCGTATATATCCCGGAACCCACGCGTGGCACCTTGTGCGTCTCCTCGCAGATCGGTTGCGGCCTGAACTGCCGGTTCTGTTCCACCGGTACGCAAGGCTTCAACCGCAACCTCGCCGCGTCCGAGATCATCGGCCAGGTTTGGCACGCGGCGAAGCAGCTCGGCAACGTGACCCACCAGCAGCGCCGCATCACCAACGTGGTGATGATGGGCATGGGCGAACCATTGCTGAACTTCGACAACGTCGTCAAGGCGATGAGCCTGATGCGCGACGACCTCGGCTTCGGTCTTGCGTCCAAGCGCGTGACGCTTTCGACCGCCGGCGTGGTGCCGATGATCGACAAGCTGGGCGAGGTCGCCGACGTGTCGCTGGCGGTGTCGCTGCACGCGCCCAACGACGAGCTGCGCACGCAACTGGTGCCACTCAACAAGCGTTGGGGCATCGATGAACTGCTGGACGCCTGCGCGCGTTATGCGGCTCGCAAACCGCGCGCGACCATCACGTTCGAATACACCTTGATGAAAGGCATCAACGATACCCCGGCGCTGGCGAAACAACTCGTCAAGCTCATGCGCCGGTTGCCCGGCAAGGTGAACCTGATTCCGTTCAATCCGTTTCCCGGCACGCAATACGAGCGGTCGGACGAAACGGTCATCCGCGACTTCCAGAGCATCCTGCTGAATGCCGGCGTGCAGACGATGGTCCGCCGCACGCGGGGCGAGGACATCGATGCCGCCTGTGGACAGTTGAAAGGCAAGGTGGCGGACCGCACCCGCCGCCACGCGGAATTCCAGCGCCGCGTCGAAGCGGCTACCCACCCGGAGATCCAGGCCCATGCTGCGTAAGTCAGTGCTCGTGTCGGCGGCAGTGCTCCTCACGCTGGGGCTGGCGGCGTGCAAACACGATCCGGGCATCATCAAATATCCCTCGCCGACGGGCAACCTGAAGGAACCGCCGCACGACACCACGCAGGAAGACAAACAGTCCGCCGCGCAGACGCACACCCAGCTGGCAGCGGTGTACATGGGGCAGGACCACCTGAAGGAAGCCGAGACCGCACTGAACAAGGCGATCGGCTTCGACGACAAGTACGTACCCGCGCACACCTTGCTGGCGATCCTGTACTGGCGCATCAACCGGATGCCGGAAGCCGACCAGGAATTCCGCAAGGCGATCTCGCTGGATCCTTCGAACGGCGACACCAACAACAACTACGGCAAGTTCCTGTGCGAACGCGGCGACCGCCAGGAAGCGATGAAGTATTTCCAGCGTGCGCTGGCCGACCCGTTCTACAAGACCCCGGAAGTGGCCAACGCCAACGCGGGGGCGTGCCAGCTGAAATTCAAGGATTACGCCGCCGCCGAGCCGTACCTGCGCAAGGCGCTGGAAATCCAGTCCGGCTATGGACCGGCGTTGCTGGACATGGCACAACTCGAACTCGACCAGAACAAGGCATTCGAAGCGCGCGGCTACATGCAGCGTTTCGAATCCGCGGGGCAGGCGACGCCGCAGTCGCTGCTGCTCGGGTACCAGATCGCGACCCGTCTTGGTGACAAGGACATGGCCACCAATTACTCCAACCGCCTGCAGGATCAGTTCCCGAATTCCTCGCAGGCACAATCCTTGAACGGCCCGGACCATGATTGACCATCAGGACACCGAGGATCTGTTTTTCGACGGCCCCAAGCGGAGCGCCCCGGCGCCCGTCGCGGAGCATCGCCTGGAATCCACCGGTCATTCGATCGGGATGCGGCTGCGTGCAGCCCGCGAAGCGCGCGGGCTTTCGATCGCGGATTGCGGCCGCCAGCTGCACCTGCCGATCAAGGTGCTGGAGAGGCTGGAAGCGGAAGATTTCGGATCGCCCGAACATTTCGTGTTCCTGCGCGGTGCATTGAACAGCTACGCGCGTTTCCTGGGCCTGCCACCGGGAAGCTGCGACGACGTGCTGCGCGCGGTCGCGCCGCCCGAGCAGCCCGCGCTGGTGTCGGTCGCCCGCACTTCTCAGACGCGCTGGCTGCTGCAGCGTTACGGCACCGCCGCGACCTACATCGTCCTCACGGCCACCATCGCGGTGCCGCTGGTGCTGCTCGGTTTGCGCGGCGGCCTGCACCGTCCGGCCGCGCGGATCGTGTCGCTCGACCAGCCCATCGCCTCGACTTCCGCGCCGGCGACCAGCGCGAAGGCGCCGCACATCGCCACCGTCACGCCGACCGTCGACGACACACCGTTTCGCGCTTCGATGACGCCGTTCGCCGCGATCGGAATCAACGACGACAGCGCACCCGCACCTGCTCCTGCCACCGCGCCGGCCACTTCGGCCCCCGCAGGTCAGCACACGCTTACGCTGAATGCGAGTGCGGATTGCTGGTTCGAAATCACCGATGCCGATGGCAACAAGGTCGATTCGGGCATGTTGCGTGCGGGTGACAGCCGCAGCTGGCACTCCACGGGCGTCCTGCACGTGACGCTGGGCAACGCAAGCGGCGTCACGGTGACGCGTGACGGACAACCGTTCGCGCTGGACTCGTCGCGGCACGCCAACGTGGCCCATTTCGACGTGTTCGGATCGTCGGGCGCGAGCGAAAACGATTAAGGGCCTGCGAACGCTATGCCACGTGGCCGCGCCGGCGACTGTTTGCTCGCAGGGCAAGGAAGAATGAGGAAGATGTATGTCGATACATAGACGAATGATGACGCAGCCATGCGGGCAAACAGCCCCGGCCCGAAGGGTTGCTCCGCAGCGGCCGCCATCCTTCGGTGCGCGCCTTGACCAGAGAACCACTCTGGCGCTGCGGCGCGCGCCTCGTCTGGCGACCGCTGCGGAAGCAACGCGGCTCACGCGGCATAGCGCTCGCAGACCCTAACTCTTGTATGCTTTCGCGTTTCCGCGCAGCTTTCCGGGCGCGGGCGTCCGCATGTGAGTGAACAATGGCCTTCGAAGATTACGACGAGTACGAGCAGGGCGAACAGGTCCGCAAGTGGATCAAGGAGAACGGCATCGCCGTGGCGGCCGGCGTGGTGCTCGCGCTCGTGCTCATCTTCGGTTGGCGCCAATGGCAGGCCCACAAGGCGAACACCGAAATCCAGGCGGCCTCCCAGTTCGCGGTGGTGCAGAACGCCGTGCAGTCCGGCAACAAGCAGGCCATGGGCGCGGCGCTGGGCGACCTGCAGAAGAATTACACGAAGTCGCCGTACGCCGCGTTCGCCAGCGCGGCGGTGGCCGAATACGACGTCGGCAAGGACGACCTGAAACAGGCGGCGCAGAACCTGCAGTGGGCCGTGGCCCACAGTCGGCAGCCGGCGTTGCAGTCGTTGTTCTCGCTGCGGCTGGCGCGCGTGCTGCTGGCGGACGGCAAGGCGCAGGATGCGCTGGCCGCACTTGGCAAGATCCCGTCCGGCGATTACGCGGCGATGGCCGCGGAACTTCGCGGCGACGCGCAGCTCAAACTCGGGAAGATCGATGCCGCACGCACCGATTATCAGAACGCGCTGGCGAAGCTCGACAAGGATGCACCGGCGCGCAGTGCGGTGCAGATGAAACTCGACAATCTCACGCAGCCACAGGCTGCCACGACCGGGAAGGCCAAATGAAGCGCCGTCACCTTCTGCTGTTGCCGCTGCTGGTCGCCGCGTTCGCCTTGTCCGGCTGCGGTTTGTGGAACAAGATCTTCAACCGTGGCGGCAACCTGCAGCCGCCGAAGTCATTGGTGGAATTCACGCCCACGGTGCAGGTGCAGAAAATCTGGTCGACGCGCATCGGCGATGGTTCGGGGCGCTCGGGTGTTCGCCTGCAGCCCGCGTTTGCGGACGGCAAGTTGTACCTGATCAGCACCGACGGCAAGCTCGAGGCGCTGGATGCCTTGACCGGCAAGGAAATCTGGAAGCAGTCCACGCGCGTCGGGGGCGGCATCTGGCCGTTCAAGCACAAGAAGCCCGGTCCGGATGCGCGCTATGCGGGCGGGCCCAGCGTTTCCGGCAGCTTGCTGGTGGTGGGCACGCTGGACGGGCACGTCTATGGAATCGACGCAGGGACGGGCAAGCAGTTGTGGAGCGCCGAGGTCGATGACGAAGTGATCTCGCCGCCCGCGATCGATGCGGGCACGGTGTACGTGCGCACGAACTCCGGCTACGTGTACGCGTTCGACGCCAACAGCGGCGAACGGAAGTGGCTGAACGACCAGGGCAACGTGCCGTTGCTGAGCCTGCGCGGCAACGGGCCGCTGCTGGCGGCGCACGGCGTGGTGATGTTCGGCACCGATGACGGCAACGTGGTCTCGCTGCGCAGCGACACGGGTGCGGTCCAGTGGAAACTGCCGATCACCAAGGGGCTTGGCCGCACCGACATCCAGAAGTTGAATGATGCCGACGATACGCTGCAGCTGGATGGCAACATCCTGTATGCCACCGCCTACCATGGCGAATTGGCCGCCGTCGACGCGACACAGGGCCAGCTGGCCTGGACGCGTCCGTTCTCGAGCTACGTGGGAGTGGGCGTGTCCGACAAGGAAGTGGTGGGCGTGGATGACGATTCGCTCGTGTGGGCTTTCTCCAAGGATGGCGGCGGCGACATGTGGAAGCAGGATGCGCTGCAATACCACTGGCTCACCGCACCCGCGATCCAGGACAAATATGCCGTCGTCGGCGGCATCGATGGCTATGTGCATTGGCTCGACCTGTCCGACGGCAAGCTGGCTGCGCGCATGCGCTTGTCGAAGGACGAAATCCGTGCGCGCCCGGTCGTCAACGGCGACACGGTTTATGTCGAAGACGTGAAAGGCCACGTCGCCGCCTATCGGATCAACGCGTCGCCCTGACGCGTTGACGGGCACGCGCCATGCTGCCGGTCGTCGCCCTGGTCGGACGTCCCAACGTCGGCAAGTCGACGCTGTTCAATGCGCTTACGAGGAGCCGCGACGCATTGGTCGCGGACCTGCCCGGCGTCACCCGCGATCGCCACTACGGCGTTTGCCGCATCGGCGAGCGCCCGTTCGTGCTGGTCGATACTGGAGGGTTGTCGGGCGAACGCGTCGACATCGACGAGCTCACCGAGAGACAAGTCCAGCTGGCGATCGACGAAGCCAGCGCCTGCGTGCTGCTGGTGGATGCGCGTGACGGTTTGCTGCCGCAGGATCGTGCGATCCTCGACCGCCTGCGCCGCGCGGGCAAGCCGGTATTGCTGGCCGTCAACAAGACCGACGGCATGGACGCGCAGGCCGCGCTGGCGGAATTTTCCTCGCTGGGTGTCGCCGCAACCTTTGCAATCGCCGCTGCGCATGCGCGTGGCCTCGACGCCTTGCTGGCCGCTGTGCAGCCATTGCTGCCACCGGATCTCGATGCGGAGGTCCCGGAGAACGACCAGGCGGCCGGCACCCGCGTCGCCATCATCGGCAGGCCCAACGTCGGCAAGTCCACGCTGGTCAATCGCCTGCTGGGTAAAGAGCGCGTGGTGGTGTCGGACATCGCGGGCACCACGCGCGATTCGATCCATGTGCCGCTGGAACGCGATGGCCGCCGGTACGTCCTGATCGATACCGCGGGCGTACGCCGCCGTGGGCGCGTGGAAGATGCGCTCGAGAAATTCAGCGTCATCAAGACGCTGCAATCGATCGCCGCGGCGGACGTCGCGGCGGTGATGCTGGATGCAGGCGAGGGCGTCACCGATCAGGACCTTGCCTTGATCGGGCAAGTGCTCGAAGCGGGCCGCGCGCTGGTGATCGTCGCCAACAAGTGGGATGGCCTCGAGCAATACGACCGCGAACGCTGCAAGGCCGGCCTCGAACGCAAGCTCGATTTCGTGGCGTGGGCACGCATCGTGTTCCTGTCGGCGAAGCATGGTTCCGGGTTGCGCGAATTGTTGCGCGCCATCGATCGCGCCGGCGCCGCCGCGGCACGCGAACTCGGCACCTCCGATCTCACGCGCTCCCTGGAAAAGGCAGTCGCCGCGCACCAGCCGCCCCTGGTACGCGGCCATTCGCCCAAGCTGCGTTTCGCGCATCCCGGCGGCGACCATCCGCCCACCATCGTGATCCATGGCAGCCGCACCAAACACATCGCGGACAGCTACCGGCGCTATCTCGAAAACTTCTTCCGCAGGCGCTACAAGCTGGAAGGCACACCGATCCGCATCGAATTCCGCGAGGGCGAGAACCCGTACGCGGGCAAACGCAACGTGCTCACGGAAAGCCAGCAGCGCAAACGCAGGCGGATGATCCGCCACGTGCGTGGCCGCTGAAGAAACACTCGGCGTGGTCCTCGCCGGCGGTGCCGGCCGCCGCGTGGGCGATGCGGACAAGGGGTTGCTGCCGCTGTGCGGACGTCCGCTGGTCGAACACGTGCTGGAACGATTGCGCTTGCAATGTGCGCGCGTGCTGATCGTCGCGAACCGCAACCTCGATGACTATGCTCGATTCGCTCCGGCGGTCCACGACGAGGTTTCCGGGCACGCAGGCCCGCTCGCCGGACTGGCTGCGGCCTTCGGATTCCTGCAAGCCAATCGGCACGCGCCGCCGGATTGGCTTTTGACCATGCCGGTGGATTGTCCGGATCCGCCCGGCGATCTTGCCATGCGGCTGCGTGCACCGCTGGCGGCCAATGTCGATGCGCCTTGCGCGCTGGCCACCATCGCAGGGAAACGCGAACCGCTGTTCGCGATGTTCCGCGTCGACGGGACGGCCGAGGCCTGGCACGCCTCCGCACAAACCGCCCTCAGCGAACACGGCTCACCCCTGCGCTGGCTTGCCGCATGCGGTGCGCTTGCCGTCGACTTCGGTGACGCGGGCGACGCGTTCCATAATCTCAATACCCCGGAAGACTTCCGCGACTACGAACGCGCGCATGGCTGACTCTTCGTACCCGACCCGCATAGGCCTCGAGCAGGCGCTGCAAATCGTGGCGGCACGCGCGGCGCGGCATCGGTTGCCGATCGAAGCGGTGCCGCTTGCCGGCGCACATGGCCGCGTCCTGGCCGGAGACGTCCATGCCGCGCATCCCTTGCCGCCCTTCGCGAATTCGGCGATGGACGGATTCGCGCTGCGGGGCGCCGACTTGCCCAAGGCTGGAACGCGTGACTTCATGCTGATCGGCGACGTGTTCGCAGGCGCGACGTCCGCGCCGGAAGTCGCACAAGGGCAGTGCGTGCGCATCACCACCGGCGCGCCGATTCCGGTTGGCGCGGATACCGTGGTGATCAGGGAAAACGTGTCGGTCGAGGGCGAGCGCGTCCGGGTGAATGCCGGCGAGTGCGCCGGCGCCAACGTACGTGCCGCTGGCGAAGACTATGCGGAAGGCGATCTCGTTTTCGTGTCGGGCACGCCGCTCGGCGCCGCGCAACTGGCGGCGCTCGCTGCGCTGGGCATCGATCGCGTTCCGGTGCGGCGCCACCCACGCGTCGCCGTCATCGCCACCGGCAATGAGCTGGTTCCTGCTGGACAGCCGCTGGGTTTCGGGCAAATCCACGAATCGAATGGATTGATGCTGGCGTCACTGGCACGCGATGCGGGCGCCCTGGTTGCCGTGCAACGCTGCGTGCGTGACGATCCGGAGGCGCTGCGCAATGCATTGCTTGAAGCCGCGGCCGAGGCCGATGTCATCGTCACCAGCGGCGGCGTGTCCGCCGGCGGGGCCGATTACTTGCCGGGCGCCCTGCGCGAAATCGGCGAAATCCATTTCCACAAGGTGCGCCTGAAACCCGGCATGCCGACACTTTTCGGTGAGATCGGTGCATGCCTTTATTTCGGTCTGCCGGGCAATCCGGTTGCCTCGGCAGTGACGTACCGCGTCCTGGTCGCCTTCGCCTTGCGTGCGATGCTGGGCGTCACCACGGTGCCGCAGCCGGCCCGCGCCCGTCTCGATGCTCCACTGCACAAGCGCCACATGCGCGCCGAATTCGCACGCTGCAGCCTGCACACGGATGAAGAGGGCGTGCAATGGGCGACGCTGCACGCAAAGCAGGGTTCCGGGATGTTGCGTGGCTTGGCGGAAGCCGCTGCGCTCGCGTTGCTGCCGGAAGGTGAAAAGGAATATCGGCGGGGCGACGTGGTGGCGCTGTGGCCCGGTTGATCGGTGGTGTCGACCGGTGATAATGCGCGGATGAATCCGCGCGAGCTTTCCCCCAGCGAAGCATTGCGACGCCAGCGCGCCGGTGCGTTGCTGCTGGACGTGCGCGAACCCTTCGAACATGCAACCGGCATGGCGGCGGGTGCGATACCGCTTCCGCGCGGCGAACTCCCGCAGCGCATCGCCGGCGTCGCGCCCGATCACGCCGCGG
The DNA here is from genome assembly GCA_035547895.1 of Rhodanobacteraceae bacterium. Taxonomy (GTDB): domain Bacteria; phylum Pseudomonadota; class Gammaproteobacteria; order Xanthomonadales; family Rhodanobacteraceae; genus 66-474. The sequence goes on along the minus strand of DASZTT010000191.1, from coordinate 1,738 downwards.
AGCTCCTGACGATCTGCGCGCATGGCCAGCGTTCGCTGATGGCTGCGCAGGCGCTGCAGCAGATGGGCTACAGCAACGTGGTCTCCGTCGCGGGCGGCACGGCGCGCTGGATCGAGGAAGGCCTGCCGATGGCGAAGGCCGGCGGTGACGAGGACTTCTACGACCGCTATTCACGCCACCTGCGCCTGCCGGAAGTCGGCGAGGCGGGACAACGCAAGCTGGAATCCGCGCGCGTGGTGGTGCTGGGTGCCGGTGGACTCGGTTCGCCGGCCGCGTTCTACCTGGCCGCTGCCGGCGTCGGCACACTGGTGCTCGCCGACGACGACGTGGTCGAGCGCAGCAACCTGCAGCGCCAGATCCTGCACGCGGACGATCGCGTCGGGATGTCGAAGCTCGATTCGGCCGCGCATGCGCTGCAGGGGCTGAATCCGCGCGTGCATCTGGAGGGTTTGCGCGAACGCGTCACGTCGTCCAACGTCGATTCGTTGCTGGAAGGCGCCGACGTGGTGCTCGACGGTGCCGACAATTTCCCGGTGCGCTACCTGCTCAACGATGCCTGCGTGAAACTCGCCATCCCGCTGGTGTACGGCGCCGTCCAGCGCTTCCAGGGCCAGGTGAGCGTGTTCGACGCGGGTCGCCAGCGGGGTGGCGCACCGTGCTACCGCTGCCTGTTCCCGCAGCCGCCCGCGCCGGAAGACGCGCCGAACTGTTCGGAAGCCGGCGTGCTGGGCGTGCTGCCGGGCGTGGTCGGCATGCTGCAGGCCACCGAAGCGATCAAGTTGATCCTCGGCATCGGGGAACCCCTGATCGGCCGTGTGCTGATGTTCGATGCCCTGGCGATGCGCTTCCACGAAACGCGGCTCGCGCCGGATCCGGAATGCCCGGTTTGCGCGCCGGGCAGAACCTTCTCCGGTTACATCGACTACGCCGCGTTCTGCGCGGGCACCGCCTGACGCACAGGTCAGGCAGCGTGTCCGTCGTGCTGCCGCGCGGCATGGAACGCGGCCAGTTGTTCTGGCGTCGCCTCTTTCTGATGCTGCGCCTTCCATTCCTCGAAAGGCACGCCGTAGATGGCGTCGCGGGCTTCTTCCCTGGTGAGGTCAAGGCCGCGCTCGGCGGCGGCTTCGCGGTACCAGTCGGCCAGGCAATTGCGGCAGAATCCGGCCAGGTTCATCAGGTCGATGTTCTGGACGTCCGGACGGTCTTCATTGAGGTGTTTCAGCAGGCGGCGCAGGACCGCTGCCTGCAGTTCGGTGGCTTCGATCATCGCTTCGTTCTCACGGGTGGTCACTCCTGTTCCCGATGCGTACGCTAGCCGGAGCGGGTGCATGGATGCCGTGAACTGGATAACGGATGGCGAGGGCGCCGCCGGTCCGTTTCGCCATTGTGTGCCCCACGCCACGCGCCGATAATGCACGCTTTGGGCTACGCCGACACCATGACTGCGCGCATTCTCGACGGACGCAAGATCGCGGGCGAAGTGCTGGACCGGGTCGCGGCGGGCGTCAAGGCGCGCGTCGACGCGGGCAGGCCGGCGCCGGGTCTCGCGGTGGTGCTGGTCGGTGCCGATCCCGCATCCGCGGTGTACGTGAAGAACAAGCGCAAGGCCTGCCAGCAGGTCGGCTTCAAGTCGTTCGATTTCGACCTGCCGGCACAGACCAGCGAAGCGGATTTGTTCGCGCTGGTCGATCGCCTGAATGCCGATCCGAAGGTGCACGGCATCCTGGTGCAGTTGCCG
>DASZTT010000190.1:0-6219 GCA_035547895.1 Rhodanobacteraceae bacterium | reverse complement strand
AGCGGCGACGCGCGCGCCAGTGCCGCATCAGCCCGAACAGGATGACGAGGCTGAAGCCGGCGTAGGCCCCCAGTGCGGCGGCCACTTGTTTCCAGATCGCTCCACCGTGCCCGAGTGCGGCCTGGTAGCCGATCGCCGTGCAGGCCACCGTCGCTGCTGCGGAGACAAGCAGCACGCCCACGTCGAAACCGGCGGGGATGCCGCTTGCCGTGCGCCTGCGCGCGTACAGCCAGTACAACCACCCCAGCACGATGAGCCAGGGCCCGATCAGCAGCAGGGCGATGAAACGCGCCACCCGCTAGTCCATCGCTTCGCGCAACGAGGCCAGCGCGGCGCGCGCGCGTTCGATGGCGGCATCGCGCGCGGCCAGTTCGGTGAATTCCGCACTCGTCGCGAGGGTTTCGTTCTCACGGATGAAAGCGAAGCGCGAGGCATCGATCGGCTTCAGCGCATCGGCGAAGCCGTCGCTTGAGAATACGCGCGAGGCCTGACCCGCAGCTTTCGGATCGGCGAACGCGCGCGAAAGCAGCAGCTCCTCGCCATCGGCGCCGAGCAGACGGAAGCGAAAGCCTTCGTCGTCGCGGAAGCTGACGATGCGCGCGCGCTTGTCGGCCTTTTTCGCAATCCTGGCCTTGCCGCCAGGAGCGGACAACGGGCCGAGCCCCACCGCACGCCGCATGATTTCCAGCCGCGGCGTCGCCACCGCGCGTGCCTTCCTGGCGCCCTCGCGCAGCGTGTACTCGATGTCGTCGGGGTGCGCCATCAGCGCGTCATAACGTTCGCGCATCGCGGCGATGTCCTGTTCGATGCGGTCGCACAGTCTCTTCTTGGCGTCGCCCCAGCCCAGGCCGGATTCGAGTTCGGCACGAAACGCGCGGCTTTCGGCATCACCGGCGAACGCGCGGTAGATCGCGAACAGGCTGGACGAATCCGGGTCTTTCGGTTCGCCCGGCGCGCGCGAATCGGTGACGATCTTCATGATTGCCTCGCGCGTGGCCCTGGCACCGCCCTCGAACAGCGGCACGGTGTTGTCGTAGCTCTTGGACATCTTGCGGCCATCGAGGCCGGGCAGGGTGGCGACGCTTTCCTCGATCACCACCTCGGGCAGCACGAACGGTTCGTCCCTGCCGCCCGCGGCGCGCCAGGCGTCGCCGTAGATATGGTTGAAGCGCTGGCCTACATCGCGCGCCATCTCGATGTGCTGCACCTGGTCGCGCCCGACCGGCACGTGCGTGCCGTTGAAAGCCAGGATGTCGGCCGCCATCAGCACCGGGGACATGTACAGGCCGGCGGTGATCGCGGCGTCCGGGTCGCCGCCCTTCGCGGTGTTCTGGTCGACCGCGGCCTTGTAGGCGTGCGCGCGATTGAGCAGGCCCTTGGCGGTAACGCAGGTGAGCATCCACGTCAGTTCCGGGATTTCCGGAATGTCCGATTGGCGGTAGAACGTGACGCGCTGCGGATCGAGCCCGCAGGCCAGCCATGTCGCGGCGATTTCGAGGCGCGAACGCGCGACCCGCGCCGGGTCGTCGCACTTCACCAGTGCGTGGTAATCGGCGAGGAAGAAGAATGCATCGCCTTCGCCGCGCCGGCTGGCCGCGATCGCCGGCCGGATCGCGCCGACGTAATTGCCGAGATGCGGCGTGCCGCTGGTGGTGATGCCGGTGAGGTAGCGGGTGGTCATGGCATGCTCGCGCGAATGCGGTCTGCGAGTTTACGTGGCGTGCACGGCGTCGACCAGCACCGCGACATTCTCCGGATCGACCTCGGGCGTGATGCCGTGGCCGAGGTTGAAGACGTGGCCGGGATGCGGGCCGAAGTCGTCGAGCACGCGGCGAACCTCGCGCTTGATGACTTCGGGCGACGCGCGCAGCGTCGCGGGGTCGAGGTTGCCTTGCAGCGCGACGCGGTCGCCGACGCGCCGGCGTGCTTCGTCCAGCGTGATCGTCCAGTCCACGCCGAGCGCCGCGCAACCGGTATCGGCCAATGCTTCCAGGCTGGCGTTGGCGCCCTTGGAGAACAGGATCAGCGGCACGTCGCGCGCATGCGGGTCGTTGCGCAGCAGCGAAGCGATTTGCGCGAGGTAGCGCGCCGAAAATTCGGCGAACATCGCGGGTGCCAGCATGCCGCCCCAACTGTCGAACACCATCAATGCGTGGGCGCCCGCGGCGGCTTGAGCCGAAAGATAGGCGGCCACTGAGCGCGCATTGACATCGAGCAGGGCGTGCATCGCGGCGGGCTCGTTCAATGCAAACGCCTTCACCCGCGCGAAATCACGCGAGCCTTCGCCTTCGATCATGTAGCACGCGAGCGTCCACGGGCTGCCGGCGAAACCGATCAGCGGCACGCGCCCGCGCAATTCGCGCCGGATCAGCCGCACCGCATCGGTGACATAGCGAAGGGCTTGCTCCGGATCGGGCACGCCGAGCTTGGCGATGTCGGCCGCACTGCGAACAGGGCGATGGAATTTCGGACCTTCGCCTTCGACGAAATGCAGGCCGAGGCCCATCGCGTCCGGCACGGTGAGAATGTCGGAAAACAGGATCGCGGCATCCAGGTCGAAACGCCCGATCGGTTGCAGCGTGACTTCGCACGCGAGTTCCGGCGTCTGCGCCAGTGCAAGGAAACTGCCGGCGCGTTCGCGCGTCGCGCGATATTCGGGCAGATAGCGGCCGGCCTGGCGCATGATCCACACCGGGGTCGCGTCGACGGGTTGGCGGCGCAGCGCGCGCAGGAAGCGGTTGCCGCGGTCGGACGTTTCAGCCATGCGAGTTTTCGATGCCCTGCGTGATCATCACCTTGAAGCCGCGCTTGATCTGCGCATCGCGCGCCTGCTCGAACGCGGCCAGCGCGGCGTCGCGGTCGAGATAGACCTCGCGCTTCAGCGTCGCGCGTCCGCCCTCGCTGCCGGATTCGCGGTACAGCGTCCAGCCGCCGAGCAGGTCCTGCTCCAGCGCGATGCGGCAATAGCGCGGCACGCCGGAACCGGGCGGGGTTTGCAGATACAGGTGCATGGCGTTGCGCGCGTGCCGGCTGCGGCGGAACCACGATTGTAGCGTGGGCCTCAGCCGGCCATCGCGGCGCGGATCGCGCCGGCATCGACGTGGTCGGCGATTTCGGCGTGTCCGATCCCGCGCCACAGGATCAGGCGCAGGGCGCCGGCGCGGCTTTTCTTGTCGATCCGCATGTGCGCCAGCAATGCGTCCGGCGCCAGCCCCGGCGGCACGGACGTGGGCAGTCCGAGTCGTTCCAGCAAGGCCTGCAATCGTTCCGCCTCCGCGTCATTGCCCATGCCGAGCTGCGCCGACAGGCGCGCGGCGAGAACCATGCCGATCGCGACCGCTTCGCCATGCAGCAACGCGTCGTAACCGGTTTCGGTTTCGATCGCGTGGCCGAAGGTGTGGCCGAAGTTGAGCAGCGCGCGTTCGCCGGCCTCGCGCTCGTCGCGCTCGACCACGCCGGCCTTGAAACGGCAGCAACGCGCGATGGCGTGGGTCAGGATTTCGGTATCGGCTGCCAGCAACGCGTCGGCGTGTGCCTCCAGCCAGTCGAAGAAATCCGCGTCGCCGATGCAGGCGGTCTTGACCACTTCGGCCAGACCGGCGCGCAACTCGCGGCCGGGCAGCGTGGCGAGCGTGCCGAGGTCGGCGATCACCGCGTGCGGCTGGTGGAATGCGCCGATCAGGTTCTTGCCGGCCGGATGATCGACGCCCGTCTTGCCGCCGACCGAGGAATCCACCATCGCGAGCAGGGTGGTCGGGAACTGCACGAAATCGATGCCGCGCATCCAGCACGCCGCGGCGAAACCCGCGATGTCGCCGACCACGCCCCCGCCCAGCGCCAGCACGCAGGCATCGCGGGTGGCGCCCAGCCGGGCCAGCGCGTCCAGCACCTTCGAAACGGCCTCGAGGTTCTTGTGCGCTTCGCCGGCCGGCAGCGCGAGCACTTCGCAATCCAGCGGCGCCCCGGACGCTTGCGCCAGCGCGTCGCGCAGCCGTTGCGCGTACAGCGGCGCGACGTTGCCGTCGCTGACGATCAGCGTATGGCCGCCGCGAATGGCGTCGCGCCAGGCGCGCGCATCGTCGAGCAGGCCGGTTCCGATGCGGATCGGATAGTGGCGCGCGCCCAGCCCGACATCGAGGGTCGTCATGCGTTTTCCCCCGTCACCGGCGTGCGCTGCCAGGATTTCTCGAGCAAGGCGGCGATCTGCGCCGCCGCATGGTCGCAGGATTCGCCGCTGCTGCCGATGCTGCAATCGGCGAGTTCGGCGTACACCGGATCACGTTCGCGCGCCAGCTGTTCCAGCCGACCGCGTCGGTCGGGTGCGTCGAGCAACGGCCGCTGGCGATCGCGCGCCAGCCGCTGCAGTTGCTGTTCCACCGACGCCTGCAGCCAGACCACGAAGCCGCGCTGCCGCAACAGCGTGCGGTTCGCGGGCGGCAGCACCGCGCCGCCGCCGGTGGCGAGCACGATGCCGGCGCGGGTCGTCAATTCCGCCAGCAGTTCCGATTCGCGGCGTCGAAAGCCGGCTTCGCCTTCGATCTCGAAAATCGTCGCCACGCTCGCGCCGGTGCGTTGTTCGATCGCGGCGTCGAGATCGATGCACGGCAGGCCGAAGCGTTCCGCCAGGCGCCGCCCGATGCTGGACTTGCCGGCGCCCATCGGGCCGATCAGGAACAGGTTGGGCGAGGGATTCATCAACCCATGATCCGATGCGGAGCAGCTGTGGGTGGAAAGTCGGGCCATGGAAGGCCGGTCTGGACTTTCTCGACATTCAAATGCCGATTGCCCGCCCTGATGCTCAACGAGGCAGCGATCAGGGACGATCGCACTAAAGTGGCTCCAGCCAACCCCACTTGTCTTCCGTGCGGCCGTCGAACAAACCGAAGAACAGGTCCTGGATCCTGCGCGTCAGCGGGCCGCCTTCGCCGTTGCCGACCTGCTTGCCGTCCACGGAACGGATCGGCGTGACCTCGGCGGCGGTGCCGCACATGAAGATCTCGTCGGCGAGGTACAGGTATTCGCGCGGCAGGTCGCGTTCGACCACCGGAATGCCGTTGTCGCGCGCCAGCGTGATGATCGAGTCGCGGGTGATGCCGTTCAACAGCGCGGCGCTGACGGGCGCGGTGTGCAGCGCGCCGTCGAACACCAGGAAGACATTCTCGCCGGCGCCTTCACTGAGCAGGCCGGTTGACGCCAACGCGATGCCTTCGCCGAAACCACGCAGGCGCGCCTCGCGCGCGATCAGCTGCCCGGAAAGGTAGTTGCCTGCGGCCTTCGCGCCGGCGGGAATCGTGTTGGGTGCAAAGCGTTGCCAGCTCGACACGCAGGCGGTGATGCCTTTCTTCAAGGCCTCCGGACCCAGGTACGGACCCATCGGCCAGCCGGCGACGGTCACGCTGACCGGCGTATCGGCGGAGATACCGAAACCGCCGAGTCCGCGGAACGCGCACGGGCGCAAGTAGGCCTGCTCGAAGCCGTTCTTCTTCAGGATCTCATGGCAGGCGGCAGCGGTTTCCTCGATGGGAAACGGCAGCACCATGTCGTAGATGCGCGCCGAGTTGTACAGGCGCTTCATGTGCGCGGCGAGCCGGAAGATCGCGCCGCCCTTCGGCGTCTTGTAGCAACGGATGCCTTCGAACACCGCCGAGCCGTACTGCAGGCTGTGCGACATCACGTGGACCGTGGCTTCTGCCCACGGCACGATCTTGCCGTTGTGCCAGACCCACTCGGGATACTTCTGCTCGGCCATGTTCTGGCTCCGGGAAAACCGCAATGATAACCGGTCACGCGCCCCGGGCGGCACCTGGAGCGCCTTGATCGAAGCAGCTGTCGAGAGAAGTCAGGCCACGGAGGTCCTGGCCATGGGGACGATCCATGCTCGCGAAACATCCGGCGATGCAGCGATCAGGGACGATCGCACAAACTACGCCCGAGGGTGATGCTGCGCGTGCAGCCGCTTCAAGCCCTCGCGCGCAACCAGTGTGTAGATCTGCGTGGTGGAAAGGTTGCTGTGGCCCAGCAGCATCTGCAGCGCGCGCAGGTCGGCGCCGTGGTTCAGAAGATGCGTCGCGAACGAGTGCCGCAATACGTGCGGCGAAATGCGCTTGGCGGCGATGCCAGCGGCCAGCGCGTGCTTCTTCACCAGCGTCCAGGCCATCTGCCGCGTCATGCCGGCGGCGCGGTTGGACAGGAACAGCGCGGGCGTTTCGCGGCCTTTCG
>DASZTT010000189.1:0-7940 GCA_035547895.1 Rhodanobacteraceae bacterium | reverse complement strand
TCGCAGAATGGCCAGCAACAACCGCAAACCCTGCAGACCATCGTGGTCACGGGTTCGCACATCCGCCGTGTGGACCTGGAAACCGATAACCCCGTGGTTGCGGTGACGGCGCAGCAGATCCAGGCAACAGGCGCGTTGACGCTGGGCGACGTCATCCAGCGGTTGCCGGTGATCACCGGTGGATTGCAGAACCCATCCATCAACAATGCCGGCGGCAGCGGTTCGACCCTCGTTGGCCTCCGTGGCCTGGGTTTCAGCCGCACGCTGATCCTGGTCGACGGCGAGCGCATCAACAACAAGGACTTGAATACGATCCCGACCGTTGCGGTCGAGCGGGTCGAAGTACTGACCAGCGGCGCATCGGCCATTTACGGTTCGGACGCCATCGGCGGCGTCATCAACTTCATCCTGAAATCGAATTACCAGGGGGCGCAGTTCACCGCCAACTATGGCATTTCCGACCATGACGATGGCGCGCGCAGGGGCGGCAGTTTCATGTTCGGCCAGACGTCGGACAAGGGCAGCATCCTTGCCGGTGTCAGTTACAACAAGTTCGATTCCATCCTGCAGGCCAATCGGCCGTTCGCCGCAAGCGTGCAGACGGTCACCACCTCCGGCGGTCATCTAATCTATCCGATCGTTGCGGCGACCAGCTACAACCTGCGTGACACCGTCTACGTGGGCGACGCGCTCAATGCGCAATTTGGCTGCTCCACACCGGGCCAGACTTTGTCGTTGAACCAGGACGTGTTCAACTCCGGCAAAAGCCCCACGGGCCCTGGTGACTACCACTGCCTCACCGCCGCCGATGCCTACAACTTCGCCGCGGTCAACTACATCTATACGCCGAACGAGCGCACCAACGCGTTCTTGAAAGGCGTGTACCACCTGTCGGATAACGTCGATTTCTACGCGACGCTGTACCACAACAAGACCAGTTCCAGCGCCCAGCTGGCACCGGCCGTGTTCGGCGTTCCCACCACGGGCGTCCTGACGGTCTCCAAGGACAACTACTACAACCCGTTCCACGTGGATTTTTCGCCCAGCGGCGCTGATCTCCACCTGCGCATGCTGCCGATCGGCCCGCGCGTCTTCAGCAACGGCAATACCACCGACCAGTTGATGACCGGTTTTCGTGGCAACGTCAACCTTTTCGGACAAAACTGGCAGTGGGACGTGGGCTACAACTACGGCCACACCTCCACCATCAATGCCGCGATCAATTTTCCCAATCAGACCGCGATCCTGCAGGGCATCGCGAATCCTTCGATGCTGGACCCGGCCACAGGCCAGGTGGTGTGCGTAAGCCAGGCTGGCAACCTGAACACCATCATCGATGGCTGCACGCCTTGGGATCCGTTCAATCTGAACTCTCCTTCGGCGAAAGCCGTTCTCGGTTCCGCATCCTCGGCTGCCCCGGGACTTGTCGACACCTGGACCATCCAGCGCGTCTACCATGCGGGCATCAGCGGCGGGCTGTTCGACCTTCCGGCCGGTACCACCCAGTTGGCCGCCGGCGTCGCGTACCAGAAGTTGTACACGAACAACGTGGTCGGTCAGTCGCTCCTGCTTGATCCGACGACCGCTTCATGCCAACTTGGCAGCGCGTGCTCGGCTCACCTGCAGGGTGGGTACACCGTCAAGGAAGCCTATGCCGAGTTGTACCTCCCATTGCTCAAGGATCTGCCGTTCATCAATGGGCTGAACCTGACGCTGTCCGACCGTTTCTCGAAGTACAGCGACTTCGGCAGCACCAACAACTGGAAGGTTGGTCTTGAATGGCGTCCGATCCAGGATCTGCTGTTGCGTGGCACCGTGGCAAGCGTCTTCCGTGCCCCGACCATCGGCAACATCTTCGGTGCGCCGGTCAGCAGTGCGCCGTTCCTCGGACATGATCCCTGCGATGGCATCACGGCGGCCAACCCCGCGTGCGTGGGCGTGCCGACGGACGGGTCGTTCGTGAACAATGCCGAGCAGTTCCGCAGCGATGGCAGCAAGAATCCGCAAGCGCAACAGCTATCGGCTCTGACGTCCGGTTCCCAAGCAGCGGGCTTCCCATTGGGGCCTGAACAGGGCAAGTCGTTCGATTTCGGTGTGGTCTATTCGCCGCATTTCGTACCGGGCCTGTCGGCGAGCGTGGACTTCTGGCGCATCTATCTCAACGACACCATCACCCCTGGCGTGGGCGTGCAGACAGTGCTGGATCAGTGCTTCGCTGGCGTTCTTACTTACTGCCCGCTGATCACGCGTGCACAAAGCGGCGTCAATGCGGGCCAGCTCATCAAGGTCATTCAGCCGACTGCGAATCTGGGCCGCTTCGACGTCAAGGGTGTCGACCTGGCTGCCAACTACCGTCTGCCGCAGTTCTCGTTCGGCCAGTTCAACATCGGCTTGCAGGCGACATACATGCAGCAGGTCAAGATCAATTCGGCACCGGGCTCGACTACCCCGGCCTACAGTGTGGCGGGCGTGATGGGCTGGTTCGGTTCCGACTTGGCAAACGTCTGCCCTTCGGCCGGCGGCATGTGCTTCTACCCGCGTGTCCGCGGACAGGTCAGTGTGGATTGGCAGCTTGGCCCCTGGAGCGCTGGCTGGCGGATGCAGGGTACCAGCCCGTTCGAAATGTACGGTGCGCCGGACGCCCAGAAGGATGTCGAGAATCTCTGGCGGTACGGTACCTACATCTACAACGACCTCAACGTTGGTTACAACATCGAGCCGATCAACACGATGGTCCAGGTTGGCATAAACAACGTGTTCGACAAGCAACCGCCGTTCCTGGGTGGCTTCCGGTCGTTGAACTCCAACACCGATCCGGAAGACTTCGATACCATCGGGCGCTACTACTGGGCCAGAGTCACGGTCAAGTTCTGATTTGATCGACAGCAAAGCTTCACCCTTCAGGGCCGCACGAGTATCCTCGTGCGGCCCTTTTTTCGAGCCCAATGAGTTGAAATGTCTTATGACACCGTGATCGACCCCATCGTTGCGGCGTTGCAGCTGGGCAACCTTCAGGAGGCCGAGAGCTTCTGCCGGTCGGCGCTTGCGCAAGACCCGGCCCTTCCGGATCTGTGGCTGCTGCTGGGCCTTACCTTGCAACGCCAAGGCCGGTCCCGCGAAGCACTGGCTCCGTTCGCCCGGTTAACCGAACTGTGTCCCCAGGACAGCACGCATTGGACCAATTACGCGACCGCATTGCATCGCGTTGGTGATGTCGAAGCCGCACGAGCAGCGATACAGAAGGCAGTGGAACTGGCACCGGAAGAGCCGCAGCGGTTGGAGCAACTGGGATTGCTGTGCCTCGAGCTGGGCGCGCCGCGATCGGCCCGTGTCGCGCTGCTGCATGCCAGTGAACAAGCGCCTGATGTTGCCAGCATCCGGATCCACGCCGCGCGGGCGTCCGTAGCCTGCCATGACATCACCGCCGGTGACCTGCTGCTGCCATGGCGCGAGTGGTTGCCACTCCCCGACGAGCTGCAGTTGGAGCTTGCGGACCTGCTGACCCAAGTCAGCGAACAATGGGATGCGCTGGAGCTGCTCGAGGAACTCGCAACGCGAACGCCTACAAACTGGACGGCCCAGTTGCTGCTTGCCAAGGTGTACGAACGCGTCAATCGTCCAGAACAGGCGGCAGCCAGGCTCGATTGGGTGGAGGCAATGCAGCCATCGGCCTCCACCGAGGATTCCGCCCGGATACGGCAGGAAATAGAGATCCAACGAGCCCAGCTGGCGATGCGCAGGCGTGAATACGTTTTGGCACGCAGACATCTTGCAGCAGCCGGTCCCCGGTATTCGGAAGATTTCGGCTACTACTTCTCGCTTGCAAAGGCCTGCGATGGTGCCGGCGATGCAGCGGCTGCCATGGATGCGCTCGAAGCCGCGCACCGGCTACAGGTCGAGGATCTGCGCCCATCCAATCCGTTATTGCTGGAACCGGACGCGCCACTGTTGCCGGGGGTCAATGTCCGCGTGAGTGAAACGGACTATCGGAGCTGGCCAGTCTTGCGCGCGCCGGATGCAACCCAGTCGCCGGTGTTCGTGGTTGGTTTTCCACGCTCAGGTACCACCCTGCTGGAACAAATGCTGGATGCGCATCCGAGCCTGCAGTCAATGGACGAGCGGCCGTTCCTGAACATTCTTGCCGGTCAGCTCCATGCGGTGGGACTCGAGATTCCGGAAGATCTCGCAAAACTGACGCAGCGCGACTGCGATGAATTGCGCAAGGGGTACGTGCTGCTGGGTTGCCGCAAGATCGCGCGCCGCTGGGACGTGAGGCTGGTGGACAAGAATCCGTTGAACATGCTTTGGCTGCCCATGCTGCATCGGCTTTTTCCGCAGGCAAAGATCATTCTTGCCCTGCGGCATCCCTGCGACGTGATCTGGAGCTGTTACCTGCAGAACTTCCGTGCCGCGCCGCTGGCTGTGGCGTGCCGTTCGCTGGCCAACCTCGCCCATGCGTATGTCGCAACGATGCAGTCGTGGCTGCATCATGTCGAGGTATTTCATCCTGATGTACTGGTGTCGCGGTATGAGGATCTGGTGGCTGACACTCCGGCGCAGATGCACCGGATCGCGGAATTCCTGGAGTTGGCGGAGGCCGACGCGATGCTGTCCTTCGCGGCGCGTGCGCGCGAAAAGGGTTTCATCAAGACGCCGAGCTACACCCAGGTGATCGAACCTGTCAATGCACGCAGCGTGAGCCGCTGGATGCAATACCGCACGTACTTCGCCGAGGTGCTTCCCATTGTCCAGCCGATGCTCGAGCACTGGGGCTATGACGCGTTCCCGGTATCAGCCGGCATGGTGATGTGACGTGGGCCTCGGCGATCGCTTGTTCGAACCGCCCCCCGCGGATGGCGCCAAGGTCGAGGCCCGCCTTGCGCGCTTGCCGCTACCGTTGCGCCATTTGATCCAGCGCGCCGGCGATGCGTTGGCGGTCGAAGATATGCAGAACGCACAACGCGCGCTGTCTTCGGCGTTGGCAATGGCGCCAGGCGAGCCGGACGTGTTGCGGCTGTACGGGCTGCTGCTCGCGCGAATGGGCAATCTGGACGCCGCGGTCGCGAACTTCGAAGCCGCGTTGCGCGGTGCGCCGGACGATGCCGTGACTTTTTGGCATTACGCGCGCACATGCGAAGACGCCGGCCAAATCGACGCCGCTTTTGACCTGCGGCGGCGCGCCATCGAACGCCTGCCGCAATCGCCGCTGGCCTGGGCGGATCTCGGCGAACACCTGTTCGCTTACGCGAATGGGGAAGCGGCGCTCGCGCCGCTGGAACGGGCTGCGCAATTGGCGCCGCAGTTCGCGCCGGGGCTTCTGAAGCTGGGCAGCGCCTATCTGGCATGCGGCCGCGCCGGCGATGGGGCGCGGCTGATTCGGCAAGCAATCGATGCCGACAGGACGTTCATCCCGGCGTGGATCGCCCTGGTCGACATCAAGACGATCCAGCTCAGCGCGGCCGAGATGAACGAGATGCGGACTCTTCTCGATGGGCCATTGATACTGCCGGGCGAGCGGATTGCACTCCAGTTTGCGCTGGCGCTCGCGTGCGAACGGGAGGGCAACTATCAGGAAGCCTGGCAACGGCTGGTGGAGGGAAACGCGCTTCGCAAGCGCGAGCTGCGACCATGGGACGCCGAGCGTTTTCAGGAACAGGAGCGGCAGGCCGACGAAATTTTCGGTAGGCCGCACGCGCAAGCCATGGACGCAGAGCTTGGCCATGAAGTCGTGTTCATTGTGGGGCTGCCGCGCTCCGGTACGACACTTGTCGAGCAGGTTCTGGCATGCCATCCCGAAGTAGAAGGTGCGGGTGAGCTTGCTGCGCTGCCGACCGTGCTCACCGAGGAATCGACCCGCAGGCAGCGACGCTATCCCGAGTGGGTGCCCGAGGCGACGCCGCAGGATTGGCAGCGTTTGGGGAAGCGCTACCTGGAACTCACACGAAGCTTCCGCGATCGTCATCCTCGCTCGACCGACAAACTGCCCAACAACTGGCGCGCGCTCGGCGGAATAAGGGCGATGTTGCCCGGCGCGCATATCATCGTCTGCCGCCGCGATCCGCTCGAGAATTGCTGGTCCTGCTTCAAGCAGTACTTCAGGGACGGCTGGGAATTCACCAGCGATATCGAGCACCTCGGCATGTTCTGGAAGGCATTCGACCACGCAGCGGCACAATGGGCCCGGCGGGCGCCGACGCGCGTGCGCCAGCAGGGCTACGAGACCTTGACGACCCAACCAGAAACGGAGATACGCGAATTGCTGGATTTCTGCGGTCTTCCATTTGACGGCGCGTGCCTGCGGCCACATGAGTCTCGCCGCAGCGTGCGTACCTTGAGTGCGGCGCAGGTGCGTGAGCCGATGCATCGACATTACTCAGTGGCCGCCGCATACGGTGCGCTACTGGATCCCCTGCGATCGGCGCTTGGACTGCCGGAAATTTCCGGGAGCTTGCGCGGGATCGGTTGAGCGCAACTTTCGCCGACGGCAGCGACCGGTTTGGTCGCGCCTCAGGTCGTGGCTTCGGAAAACCGCAAGAGTTCGGGCACCCGGTCCGCGTAGTGTCGCCAGCGCCCCACGGAACGCGTATTGACGGGTTGGCGCGCCTGCCACAAGCTTGCGGTACTAATGCTCGTTGCTGGCCCGGACTGCCCGGAGGGTGCCCCCGCGGCCCCGGGCGGGAGACCGATCCACTCCGCAAGCGCCCGCGTGAGCAATTCCGGATCCGACACCAGTTGTTCGTATTGCACACTGCGGATTGCGTCGGGAAAGCGCTGTTGCCAGTGTTTCATCAAGCGTCCGCAGTCCCGCATCACCAGCGCGATGTCCTCGAAGTCGTAGGCGTAGCCCTGCACGTCTTCGAGAAAACACTGCATCCACAGTGACAATGCGTTGTCGCGGGCGTTGCGTTGACAGTGGATGATCCTGGCATGCGGAAACAATGCCAGCATCAGGTCGACGTATCGGAAATTGAGGGGTTGCTTGTCGAGGAACCAGCGGGCGTCTTCGGCGTCATCCTGCCGCGAACGCTCAGTGTAGACTGCAGCCGCGTCGCGCAGGATGGCTTGGTCAGGATTGCCGCTGAGCGCTGGACGTTCGGCCAATCTGGCGAGCCAAGGCAGTTCGCCCCGGTTGCAGACCTTGGGGTGGTGCGATAACAGTTCCGCGAGCAACGTGGTGCCGGAACGTGGCATCCCGACAATGAACACCGGCGTGAACCCCGGATCGGGGTCTGCGTGCCGAGCATGTGCAGGCGCAGCCAGCCGGGCTTCGACCGTACGCCGCCACGCCTTCCGCGACCAGCGTGTTGCCCGATGCGCCATGGCATTGCCCTCGCGAAAGTGCCGGGCGGCCGGTTCGTAATCCCCAATGTCGTCGTGGGCCTTGCCGAGGGCGAAGTGCAATTCGGTACGCGCCTTGGGGGACAGGCTTTGCTGCTGCAGTCCCGCGCTGAGTCGCCCGAAGTCGGGATGTTCCGCATTCCGGTAGCGCTGTGAGGAAGCCAGGCCGATCGGCACGTGCCATTCCCATGCCCGAACATCGTGATCGAGTGCGAAGAGGTAGTGGCTCCGTGCGCGTTCGAATTCGCCAAGCTGGATCTGCAGCATCCCGGCGTAGGCATGCAGGCGTGGATCATCCGGCTTTGCGGCAATCGCGGCAGCTGCAATCGAAGCGGCATCAAATTTTCGGTCGCAATCATCCAGCAATTCGATTGCATGGATCGCGAGCTCGACGTCGCGGCCATTTCCCGTCTGCGCAAAGCAGGTGCGAAGGATCGAAGCAGCAGCGGCCGTCCGCCCCTGTTCTTTCAGCATCGTTGCTATAGCGAACGCGGCCGCGGCGTCACCGGGGTCCGCATCGAGCAGCTCGCGAAGCTGTGATTCAGCTTCACCGGCGCGGCCGGTTCGCTGGAGCACGCCGGCCTTCGCACGGCGCAGCTCGC
>DASZTT010000188.1:0-21572 GCA_035547895.1 Rhodanobacteraceae bacterium | reverse complement strand
AGGGAACGCGGTGGCCTGGATGCAACCCGCTAAGGTATGCGCCATGTTCGTCGACGTGCCCAGCCGTCAGCACGTGCACCCGCGCTGGGTGACCCCGGTACTGGTGGTCGCCTGCGTGGCCTGCTACCTGTGGCTGATGCTGTCGGCGGCGGCGACACGCAACGTATTGCTGGGCGATTGGGGCACGGTGCCGGGACGATTGTTCCAGCACGGCCAGATCCTGCGCGCAGGCTTGTGGCTGCGGCTTTTCACGTCGCTGTTCATGCACGCCGACTGGGTGCACCTGCTCGGCAACATGCTGTTCCTGGTGATCTTCGGCTTGCCGGCGGAACGTGCGCTCGGCTCGCGGCGTTTCCTGTTCCTGTTCCTGATCGGCGGCGCATTCGCCAATCTGGTCGGCGCTTGGACCTTGTCCGGCCAGTTGCGGCCGATCATCGGGTGCAGCGGCGCAGTATCGGCGACGCTCGGCGCCTATCTCGCGCTGTTCCCGCGTGCGCATCTGGGCTTGGTGTTGCCGCTCGGCCTGTATCTGCAATTCATCCGCGTCCCCGCCGCGCTGCTGATCGGCATGTGGGTGTTGCTGCAGCTGCTGTTCACCTGGGCGGGGCCGGGTTTCGGCGCGGTGGTGTGGTGGGCGCACCTTGCCGGCTTCGGCTTCGGCATCGTGTTCGCGCTGGTTTCGCGCGGCGCCGTGGAACGCCGCCTGCGCCGGCAAAGTTATTGAATCAGGCCGCCACGCGTTGGTGCGCGAGCGCCGCCTGCGCGAAGCGTTCCAGCAGCAGGCGCGCGGCTTCGGTCTCACGGACCGCGGCAAGCAGGGCGTCGGGGTCCAGTCCCTCCTCGCGCAACGTTTCGGCGCGCACCTCGATGTACGCACGCATGACCCCGGGCGTGAATTCGGGATGGAATTGCGAGGAGAGCGCATTGGCCGCGTAGCGCAGCAATTGATGCGGATCGCGTTGCGAGCGCGCCAGCACCGCCGCGCCCGGCGGCGGTTCCAGCACCGATTGCCGATGCGTGGTCTGCGCGAAAAACGACGGCGGCAGCTCGTCCGCGCCCGGCGCTTCCGGGAAGCGCGTGACCAACTCGGTTCCGATCTCCCGGCCCGCCGGCAGCCAGCCCACCACTCCACCCAGCGCGTGCGCCATCAGCTGATGGCCGTAGCACACGCCGAACACCGGCGTCCCGGCGGCCATCGCATCGCGAATCCATCCGGCCGTGCGCTCGCTCCAGTCCGCGCGCTCGGTGACCATGGCGGCCGAACCGGTGATGACCGCACCCGGCACGTCATCGGCTTCGGGCAACGCTTCGCCTGCGTCGACTCGCACCACGCGCATCTGCGTGGAATCGATCCGCATCGCCGTCCGGAACCAGTCGGCGAAACCGCCGAATTGGGGGACGAGCGCATCCGGTGCTTCGCCGGTCTGGATCAGCAGCAAGGGTTGCATGGGGACTCCGGCAGTCGGGCCGTGCGCAGCATAGCCGCAACGCACGCCCTCACGCAGCCGGCAACACCGACAGTACTTCCTCGACCGTGGTGATGCCGCGCCGCACCTGGGTCGCCGCGGAAATCCGCAGCGGCTGCATGCCCTCTTCCAGCGCGAAGCCGGTGAAAGCCGCCAAGTCGAGTTGCGGCGTGATCATTCCGCGCAGGCGCGCACTCACCGTCATCATCTCGTACACGCCGGTGCGGCCCAGATAGCCGGTCTTGCGGCATTCGAGGCAGCCGACCGGTTCGTACACCTCGGCGGGTGGCGGAATCACCCACCCGCGCGTGAGCACCGACCAGGTTTGCGGATCCTGTCGTGCCTTGACCTTGCAATGCGGGCACAACGTGCGCACCAGGCGCTGGGCAACTACGCCGGAGAGCGTGGACTGGATCAGGTAGTGCGGAACGCCAAGGTCGAGCAGGCGCGTGATCGCGGACGGCGCGTCGTTGGTGTGCAGTGTCGAAAGGACCAGATGTCCGGTCAGCGAGGCCTGCACCGCCATCTGTGCGGTTTCGAGGTCGCGGATTTCGCCGACCATGATGATGTCGGGGTCCTGACGCAGCAGCGTGCGCACGCCGGCGGCGAAATCGAAATCGATCGCTGGTTGCACCTGCGACTGGTTGAACTCCGGCGACACCATTTCGATCGGATCCTCGACGGTGCACACGTTGAGTTCCGGCCGCGCAAGGTGTTTCAGCGTCGAATACAGCGTGGTGGTCTTGCCCGAACCGGTCGGCCCCGTCACCAGCACGATCCCGTGCGGGCGCTCCACCATTCCGCGCCAAGCCTTTTCCTCTTCCGACGAAAAGCCGAGTTGCGCGAACTCCTTCACCACGATGTCGGGATCGAAGATGCGCATCACGATCTTCTCGCCGAACGCGGTCGGCATCGAGGAAATGCGCAGCTCCACCTCGCGGCCGCCGACCGAACGGGTCTTGATGCGGCCGTCCTGCGGACGACGCTTTTCGGCGACATCGAGCCGCGCGAGGATCTTGATGCGCGCGGTCACCGCGGTCATCACCGCCGGCGGCAGTTCGAACACCTTGTGCATCACGCCGTCGATGCGGAAGCGGATCTGCGCGGCTTCGCGGCGCGGTTCGAGATGGATGTCCGACGCACGCTGTTCGAATGCGTATTGCAGCAGCCAGTCGACGATGTGCACGACGTGGCGGTCGTCGGCGCCGATCTCGCCCGACTTGCCGAGTTCCAGCAACTGCTCGAAATTGAGGATCGCCGAACCGTCCATCGAATCCTGCTTGGCTTCGCGCGCCTTGGCGATCGAGCGCTGCACGCCGTAGAACTCCATGAGATATCGATGGACGTCGAGCGGATTCGCCACCACGCGCTTCACTTCGCGGCGCAGCATCTGCGAAAGATCCGCGGCCCAGTGCGTATCGAACGGTTCGGCACTGGCGAACGTGACCGCGCCGCGTTCGACCGTGACCGGCAGGATGCGATGGCGCTGCGCGTAGGCCTGGCTGACGGCTTGCGTCACCGCGGCCACGTCGATCTTCATCGGATCGATCTTGAGATACGGCAACCCGGCCTTGTCCGCCAGCCACACCGTCAGCGACTCCACGGTGAGCGGCTTGCCGGGGTCGGCGCGGTTTTCGGGCTTGGCGCTGGCGATCACCACCAGCGGATGCAGTTCGACCGCACCGCGTCCGGCACGGCTGGCGTTGCGGATGCGCTTGGCGTCATCCGCAGCCAGCAAGCCGTCGGCGATCAGCGCGGCCAGCACTTCGCCCAGTTCCAGGCGGCCGTTGCGGCCCATCACCATGGTCGAATTCGGGTTTGCCGCCATCGCCTGCCCCGCTGCGGAAAAACGAGGCCCGATCCGTCCCGAATCGGCCTCGCAGCTATACTAGCGCGCTTTGCTCGGCGCACCGGGAATCGATGGCAGGACCGACTTTCCAGGACGTGATCCAGACCCTGAACCGCTATTGGGCGGAGCAAGGTTGCGTGCTGTTGCAGCCGCTGGACCTGGAAGTCGGCGCGGGCACATTCCATCCGGCGACCTTCCTGCGCGCGCTCGGCCCCGTGCCGTGGGCGGCGGCATACGTGCAGCCGTGCCGGCGCCCGACCGACGGCCGCTATGGCGAAAATCCCAACCGGCTGCAGCAGTACTACCAGTATCAAGTGGTGCTGAAGCCCAATCCGGACGACGTGCTCGAGCGTTACTTCGGATCGCTGCGGGCGCTCGGCATCGATCCGCTGGTGCACGATTTGCGCCTGGTCGAGGACAACTGGGAATCGCCGACGCTCGGCGCGTGGGGCCTCGGCTGGGAAGTCTGGTTGAACGGAATGGAAGTCACCCAGTTCACTTACTTCCAGCAGGCCGGCGGCCTCGAATGCAAGCCCGTCACCGCCGAAATCACCTACGGCTTGGAACGCCTGGCGATGTACCTGCAGAACGTCGACAGCGTGTTCGATCTGGTGTGGACGACCGCGCCGCACGGCGTCGTCACCTACGGCGACGTGTTCCATCGCAACGAGGTGGAACAGAGCGCCTACAACTTCGAACACGCGGACATGAACGAACTGTTCCACCGCTTCGACGCCTGCGAAGCCGAGGCCAACAAGCTGGTCGCGCTGAACCTGCCGCTGCCGGCGTACGAGCAGGTCATGAAGGCCAGCCACGCCTTCAATTTGCTGGATGCGCGTCGCGCGATCTCGGTGACCGAACGCCAGCGTTACATCCTGCGGGTGCGCGCACTGGCGCACGCCGTCGCGAAAGCCTGGACCTCGCCGCGCGGAGCGCCAGCGGAGGCCGAGCATGGCTGAGCGTTCGCTGCTGGTTGAAATCGGATGCGAGGAGTTGCCCATCCACGCCGTGGATGATCTGGCGCGCGCGTTTTCGCAAGGCGTCTGCGACGGATTGTCGCAACGCGGCATCTCCGCAGACATCGGGCACGCGCAGACCTTCGCGACACCGCGTCGCCTGGCCGTGTTGGTCCCCGCGGTCGCCTTTACTCAACCCGAACAGCGCAACGAAAGCTTCGGCCCGTACGTCAACGTCGCACTGGACGCGGATGGCCAACCCACCAGGGCCCTGCTGGGTTTCGCCACCAAGGCCGGCGTGGCATGGACGCAGCTCGAACGTGCGACCGACGCCAAGGGCGAGCGTTTCGTGCATCGCAGCGTTGCGCCGGGGCGAACCACCGCCGAACTGGTGCCGGAAATCGTGCGCGAGGCTGCGGGCGCATTGCCGATCCCGAAACCGATGCGCTGGGGCAATCATGATTTCGCGTTCGTGCGTCCCGTGCACTGGCTGGTGATGCTGCACGGCGACCAGGTGATCGATGGCGAGCTGCTCGGTTTGAAAAGCGGACGCCAGTCGCGCGGGCACCGCTTCATGCATCCGGCACCGGTGCATCTGGTGGATGCGGACAGTTATGCGGAATCGTTGCGCGCGGCGAAGGTGCTGGCCGATCCGGTCGAACGCCGCCAGCGCATCCGCGACGAAGTTTCGCGCGTGGCCCCGCCCGGCTGCATGCCGCGCCTCGACGACGCCTTGCTGGAAGAACTGGCCAACCTCAATGAATGGCCGGTTGCGATCGCCTGCACCTTCGAGCGCGAATTCCTGGCGGTGCCGCACGAAGCGTTGGTCACCACCATGCGCGCCAACCAGAAGTTCGTGCCGGTATTCGATGCCGAGGGCAGTCTCACCGAGCACTTCATCGGCATCGCGAACATCGAATCGAAGGAGCCCGCGCAAATCCGCCACGGCTACGAGCGCGTGATTCGACCGCGTTTCGCCGACGCGAAGTATTTCTTCGACGAGGACCTGAAAACGCCGCTGGCGTCGTACCAGCAAGGATTGCGCGACGTCATTTACCAAAAGGCGCTGGGCAGCCTGTGGGACAAGACCGTGCGCGTGGCGGAGCTGGCGAGCGCGATTGCCGAGCGCTTGTTCGCGCAGGACGTCGACGTGGACGCTGCGCAGGTTGCGCGCGCCGCGGGGCTGTCGCGCTGCGACCTGCTGACGCGCATGGTTGGAGAATTCCCCGAACTGCAGGGCGTGATGGGCCGCCACTACGCGACCGCGCAAGGTGAAGCTGCCGTGGTCGCGAACGCGCTGGATGAGTTCTATCGCCCGCGCAACGCCGGCGATGGCGTCGCCGAAGGCGTACCGGCGCAATGTGTGTCCCTCGCGGACAAGCTGGACACGCTGGCCGGGATCTTCGCGGTGGGCATGAAACCCAGCGGCAACAAGGATCCGTTCGCGCTGCGCCGCGCCGCGTTGGGTGTCGCGCGCACGCTGGTCGAAGGCGGACTGGACCTGGAATTGGGCGTATTGCTGAAAGAGGCGGTGGCGCAGGTTCCCGATGCGGCGTTCACAGCCAGGCCGAAGCCGGCCGAATCATCGCCGAACGGACGAACCTCATCGCAGACGCGCCGCGCGGAAATCGTGGCCGAACTGCGCGACTTCATCCTCGACCGCCTGCGCGGCTATTACACCGAGCAAGGCTTCACCCCGCAGCAATTCGAAGCCGTGGCTGCGGTGCAACCGGCCAGCCTGGTGGACTTCGATCGCCGCCTGCGCGCGGTGGCCGCCTTTGCGCGACAACCCGAAGCCGAAAAGCTGGCCGCGGCCAACAAGCGCGTCGCCAACATCCTGCGCAAGGAAGGCATCGATGCCGGCGCCGCGGCGCAGCACGAACTGGACCCGGGTTTGCTGTGCGAACCCGCGGAGCAGGCCCTCGCGCAAGCCCTCGATGCGGCGCGCGGCGACAACGCGGCGCGACTCGCTCGGGTCGCGGCCGAACGCGATTACGCCGGGGCGCTGACGCGCCTCGCGCAATTGCAGGCGCCGATCGACGCTTTCTTCGACGATGTGATGGTGATGGTCGACGATCCCGCCTTGCGCGGCAACCGCATCGCGCTGCTGGCACGCATCAAGGCGCGCTTCGACGCGATTGCCGACATCGCGTTGTTGTAATGGCAACGCAAGCCGCAAGCCTGGGTTTCGCTTCCGACCCCATGTGGCAGCAGGCGCAGGCGTGCCTCGTGCGGGGGCAGGTCGCTGCTGCACGCGCGGCATTGGCATCGATGCAGGCGCTGCGACCGGCCGGCGATGTGTACGCGCATCTGTTGGCGGCCCAGATTGCGTGGCGCGAGGACCGCGTACGCGACGGCACACGGCACGCACTGGACGCCGCGCGCGTGGTGCCTGAGGACGCCGAAGCCTTGTGCACGGTGGCCGCGGTGCTGATCGAAGCCGGCGAAACCATCGCGGCGCGCGCGTGTCTCGACCGGCCGGCGTGGGCCGACTGCGGCAATCCGCTGCTGTTGATGCGTGCGGCAGGGTTGCGCAAGCGGCTGGAACAGCACGCCGAAACATTGGCCACGCTGGACGAGGCGGAAGCGCTCGGTCACGCCTCTGCCGCATTGCGCTTCCGGCGTGGCGAGGCGCTGATGTTCAACGGAAGGCTCGACGAGGCTGAAGCCGAACTCGCCGCCAGCCTCGCCGAGGCCCCGGCGCATGGCAGCGTCGCGGTTCCGCTGGTACGTGTGCGCAAACAAACCGCCGAACGCAATCATCTGGCCTTGCTCGAACGCAGCGCGCGACAGGTCGCGCCCGGTTCGCGCGAGCAGGCCGCGCTGGAGTTCGCGCGTTACAAGACGCTGGAGGATCTGGGACGCGACGACGAAGCCTGGCAGGCCCTGGTACGCGGCAACGCGCTGATGCATGCGCGCCTGCGCGAGCAGGCCGCGCAGCATCGCGCCTGGCTCGATCGATTCCTTTCCGTCTGGTCGACCGTGGATCGGCGGCGCGGGAGCGACCCTTCGAATGGACCCATGCCGATTTTCATCATCGGCATGGCGCGTTCCGGCACCACGTTGCTGGAGCGCATGCTCGGCAACCACTCGCGTGTCGCGGTCGCCGGCGAGCTGATGGATTTCGGCGCGCAGCTGCACTGGCGGGCGGACACGCGCAACGCCCAGAGCGACAGGCTGCTGTCGCGCCTGCCACGCCTGGATTGCGCGGAACTCGGCCGGCGCTATCTCGCGCAAACGCAATGGCGTGCGCACGGCAAGGCGTTCTTCATCGACAAGCAGCCGCCGAATTGGGTGCTGGCGGGCCCGATCCATTTGGCGTTGCCGCGCGCGCCCATCCTGAATCTCGTGCGCGACCCGATGGACACGTGCTTCTCCAACTGGCGCGCGTATTTCGGCGATGCCTGCGCCTACAGCTACGATCTCGATGCACTGGCCGCGCATTTCAACGATTACCGGCGTGTGATGGCGTACTGGCACCGGGTCATGCCGGGCGCGATCCTGGACGTGCCGTATGCGGAACTCGTGAGCGAGCCCGAGACGGCCTTGCGCAAGGTGTTCGACTTCTGCGGGTTGCAATGGGAACCCGGGTGTGCCGACATTGCCCGCAACGCTTCTCCCAGCGCGACGCTCAGTGCGGCACAGGTGCGCGGCGCATTGCGGCGTGACACCGGCGGCCAGTGGCAGCGCTACGCGCCACAGCTCGCACCGCTCGTCACGGCGTTGTCCCGTCACGACATCGAACCTGCGCCGGCGGCGCGAGAATGCGTCGGCGCGGAGGTGCTTCCCGCTGTTTCGCAGGATGCCCGCGCAAGCCTGGCTGCGGCGCGCCTCGCATTGAAGGAAGACTGCATCCGCGATGCCACCCGCGCGGCGCTGGAAGCGGCAGCGAGCGTGCCCGACGATCCCGCGGCATTGCTGGACACCGTCGACGTGCTGCTGCAGGTCGGCGAAATCGTCGCCGCGCGGCGCTGCATGGCCGATCCCGGGCTGGCGCAAACGCGCGACCCGCGCCATCTGCTGCGGCTGGCGCGGCACCGCCAGCGCCTGGATGAAAACGCCGAAGCGCTGCGGCTGATCGAACGCGCCATCGCGGAAGGAGTGGACGATCCCCGCGCCAGCTTCGATCACGGCGTGCAGTTGTATTTCAACGGCCGTCTCGGGGAGGCCGAGGCGCGGCTGCGGGACGACCTGATCGCTTCACCTGTGCCCGGCCGAACCGCATTGGCATTGGCGCGGCTCCGCAAATGGACGGTGCAGGACAATCATCTCGACCTGTTCGCCGCGAACCTGCAGCGG
Source organism: Rhodanobacteraceae bacterium (assembly GCA_035547895.1). Lineage (GTDB taxonomy): Bacteria > Pseudomonadota > Gammaproteobacteria > Xanthomonadales > Rhodanobacteraceae > 66-474. The sequence continues at coordinate 13,002 of DASZTT010000188.1, read as the reverse complement.
GTGCCGGTGGGCGGGCAGGATCACGCGGCGCTCTTGTTCGCGCAGTACAAGGAACTCGAGGACACCGGTCGCTACGAAGAAGCCTGGCAAGCGCTCATGCAAGGCAACGCGGTGATGCATGCACGCCGGCCCTGGGATGCGGACGGCCATTCGCGGTCTGTCGACAAGCTGATTTCGGCATGCGACGCCGCGCGCGTCGTGCCGGCAGGCGAGACTTCACCGGGCCCGCAACCGATCTTCATCCTCGGCATGCCGCGCTCGGGGACCACCGTGCTGGAACGCATGCTCGGCAACCACTCGAGCGTGGCGCCGGCTGGCGAGCTGACCGATTTCGGCATGCAATTGCATTGGGCCGCGGACACCGCCCATACCCACAGCGACACCTTCATTGCGCGCGTCCCCGGCCTCGATCTCGCCGCGGTCGGCGAACGCTATCTGGCTCAAACGCGCTGGCGGGCCCATGGGAAAAACTTTTTCATCGACAAGCAGCCGCCCAACTGGATCCTCGCCGGGTTGATCCACGCCGCGCTTCCGTCCGCGCGCATCCTGCATCTGGTGCGGGATCCGATGGATACGTGTTTTTCGAACTGGCGGGCGTTCTTCGGTGATGCCTATGCCTACAGTTACGACCTCGGCGCGCTGGCGGCGTACTTCAACGACTATCGCCGTGTCATGGCGCACTGGCATGCGGTCATACCGGGTGCGATCCTGGACGTGTCGTATGCGGAACTCGTGAGCGAGCCCGAGGCGACCTTGCGCAAGGTGTTCGCGTTCTGCGGACTGGAATGGGAAGCCGGCTGTGCCGACATCACCCGCAACGCTTCTCCCAGCGCAACCTTGAGTGCGGCGCAGGTGCGCGGGCCGTTGCGTGGCGATACTTCAGGCGGGTGGCGGCGGTATGCGGGGCCACTGAGGCAATTCGAAGAAGCCCTCATGCAGACGGTTGCCGATGGAGCGAAAAGCCGCGGCTCCGGACGAGTGGCAGATGCATAGACGTCGTTGCGCGGGTGCTCGTTGTGACCTTGCTGCTGCCGGAGTTCTGAACGGGTTCCCCTTCGCACCATGGGCGCCGTTTATCCTTGCTGCGGCAACACGCCGGCCTCCCTGAGGTACTGGCGCAAAGGGTCGAGTTTGCTTCCGTAGAGGGCGCTGCGCGCAGTTTTGGTGCGCAGCGGTTCGCGTACCTGCGCCGCACTGGGAACGCTGAAGATTGCACGCCGTGTTTTGTGAAACTCGAGGCATTCGCGGCTCGGCGGCAATCCGCAGAAATCCAGCAGATGGCTGATCGATGCTTCCGGCTGCGCCACCAGTGCTTCGTACTCCAAGTCCATGACGCGATGGGGATAGCGCTCACGCCAGAAGCGGGTCAAGCCGAGGAAATTGGCATAGTAGGACGCCAAGTCGCGCAGGTCGTCTGCAAACTCGATGGGTTCACCGAAACACTGCCGGTAACACGCGAGGCACGTTTCGACCGGGTCGCGGCGGACGATGATGACGCGGGCCGACGGAAGCATGGACAGTGCAGCCCCGACCAACAACCAGTTGGTGAGATTCTTGTCCACCGAGCGTGGCTTCACCGTGCGCCAGCGCGCCGTTTCCGCGAGGTACGCATGGCCCAGCCGTCGCCAGTCATCGGCACTCGCGCCGGAGACCCACAAGGGGAACGCCCCTCGTCCCTGGCGCGTTTCGAGCCCAATGAGATGGGGAAGCGCCCTGAGTTCATTCGCGCCCTCGACCTCCGGGTGCGAGGCCAGGATTTGTTCGACCAGGGTGGTCCCCGAGCGGGGCGTACCGGCAATGAAGATTACTTCGCTCCCGCAACCGGTATCGGACGACGACGGTATATCGAGCGCAAACGTGTTGCGGATCGCATCGACCAGGCGGCGCTCGGACGCCGCATTCCAGGTGCTGCGTCGGTGCCGCGACGCATTGGCCTCCGACAACACCTCGAATGCCGCGGCATACTCGCCACGATCCTCGAGCGCCCTCGCGTAACTGAACCCGAGCCGCTCGCGTTCGGTATCGGTGCGCGCGCGGTCTTCCCAGGCCGCCCGCAACTGCTCGGTATCAGTTGCATCGAACCGGATGGTGTTGAGGTTCGACAGCCCCAGCCACGCGTCCGCGTTGCCTGGTTCGTGCTCCAGCACCTTGCGGAACTCACGGGCGGCTTCGTCCACCCGGCCCGCCACCGCGAGGATTCGCGCGAGCGACACCCCAATCGCGGCTTTGTGCGGATCCAGGTCGCGCGCCTTCTGCAGCGCCTCGATTGCCGCGCCGGCGCGCGCGTCAGCGACAAGCGCCTCCCCCAAATGGAACCAGACTTCAGCGCGATCCGGGGCGAGGGCGCAGGCTTGCCGCATCGCCGCGATGCCGCCCCCCGCGTCTCCACGGGCGCGCAAAGCCCGGCCGAGGTCCACGTGCAGGTCAGGATCATCCGGCCACGCCGACAACGCGCGGCGGAAACAGGCCACAGCGCGCTCATGATCACCAAGCCGTTGAGCCACCATTCCCGATAGCCGTACTGCAGCCGGATCTTCGGGCATCAGCGCGAACATTGCCTCAATCGTCCGCGCCAAGTCTCCAAGGCGCTGCTGGGCCCATTCGCGCTGCGCACGGGCCAGCAACTTGCCGTACAGCGGTGAATCCGTTTGGCCGTCCGGTTTCAGGACTGGCGGAATATCAGCATGGGCAGTCACGGTGCACTCACTAGACCGATCAACTCGCGTTCCGGTTCGCCACGACATTCGTGCGGCGGCTCAGGATTCGGTGCGCCATCGATCGCACCGAACCTGCAGAGCCGCGGGTCGGACCGATTGTTCGCATCAGGGATGCGAGACAGCACCGCAATCCTTTGCCAGCCAGTTGACGATGAGGTTGTCCACCTCACTTTGCTGGCTGGGATACCACGGCACGCTGTGCGGCATGTCCGGAATTTGTACGTACTTGGCGTTTACTTTGCCCTCGACGGCCTTGTAGAAGGGTATTGCATGGACATCGCGCGGGGTCCTGACATCGCGGTCGCCGTCAAAAACCAGGATCGGCAGGTGCACCTTGTCAGTGTTGGACATGGGATCCATTCCTTTTACCGTGTGGCCCTGCAGGATGCGCTGCAGGCGGTTGTCACTCCATGAGGTACCGAGCCGCCCCAAGTCGGCAACGGGTGCACCCGCGATGGCGCATTGGTACGGCGAGGGACTACGGACGCTCGCCGCTACGGACGCGAATCCGCCGTACGAGTAGCCGAAGATCGCGATGCGGCCCTTGGCGGCAATGCCCTGCTGGACCAGCCATGCGGCGCCGTCATCGAGGTCATCCGACATTTTCAGGCCCCACTGCGCATCGCCCGCGAGCCAAAGCTTGCGGCCCAATCCTTCGGAGCCACGGTACTGGGGTCGCAATACCGCATAACCCCGCGAGGTGAGCAAGGGCACCCAACCGCCCGCGAACCAGTCGTCCGTGTACATGAAATCGCGCGCCCACGGACCGCCATGCGGCATGATGACAGTGGGTAGCGGACCATCCGCCTTGGTCCAACCGGCGGGTAGATTGAGGATCGCTGGAATCTCCAGGCCATCACGGGCCGTGTACGTGACCCACTTTTCCTCACCCGTCATCCCGGGCTTGATGGCGGGATAGGCACTCCCGAGATTCTCCAGTTTGTTGTTGACCAGAAGGTGATACGCCGTCGGCGCGCCGGCACTAACGGTGGTGAACAACACCTTGGAAAAATCGTTGTTGTAATCCGTAATCGAAACCAGCTGGCCAGGGAACGTCTTCTCTATGCCTGCCTGGATGGCCGCGAGATGGGGAGCCACGTAGGTCGTTTCCGGATACGGCCCGCCTACCGTGTAACCCACCACCTTACCGAAGTTGACGGGCTGCTTGCCGAATACGAGATCCGCGACCGAATAGTCCTTGGCTGCGATCAGCGGTTCCGGATCGTATTTCCCGGTTACTGCGTCGTACATGCGAGCCTGCACCTGATCGGAGAACTGATCGGTCAGCACGTAGTACTTTCCGCTGACGGCATCGACACCGACCACCTGGACGCTATGGCGGTCGGACAGAAGGGTGCCCAATGCAGATTGCGACTCGAATTTTCCCGTCTTCGGATCGAGGATCAGGGTTTCCTGTTTGTAATCGTCGTTGCCGCTGGGTTCGATCTTGGATTTGACGAGCAATTTCCCGGTGCGCGGATCAAACAGTTCCGGCGCGGAGTCATCGCCACCCTCGAACAGCAAATCCGCCGTGCCGGTTTTCAGGTTGTAGCGGTAGTAACTGGTCAGCAAGGTGACGCCGTTCAGGCGCGAAATGATCACGTTGTCTGGATCGAGCGGCAGCATGTCCACCAGCGATGCGGTATTGATGAGCTTGAGGCAGGTGCTGAGTGTCTCGTCCGCATTGAGGCCTTGCCTGTGGCTTGCAAATGCATCGACAAATTGCTTCTGCTCGACGCCAGTCAGGTAGGTTTTCGTCACGAAGGTCCGGGTTGCGCCAAGGGCCTTGCCTTCCAGCCCGCATCCCGTGACCTGGCCGGTCCACTGTTGACGCGCATCCACCAGGATCTTGCCGGCCTTGAGTGCGAACGCCGCAAAAAATTGCATGTGATCGCGGTCGCCGGACGGTGTGACAATCTTCGGTCCGGCGCCCAATGCATCGATGTCCCAGGTCGCCAGTGCGGTGTCTTGCGGATCCTTGGGTGACGGGATCAGGCCAACGAGATATTTGCCGTCGGGCGTCATGCTGACGGACTGCAACTTTGGCAGGCTTGTCAGGTCCTCGATCGGAATGGGCTGTGCGACTGGCGGCGAGGCAAAAGCAGTTCCTGTTGCCAATAAACCCGCAATCAGCGTGAGGAAAATTGAGTTGCGCACTCTACGCTCTCCGAATGTGAGTGAATGAAAAACGCATTATGACGCCGCTGCCGTGGGGCACCCCTTCGACCTGCAACGATAGCAGGCGCGGGGTTCGCCCACATGGCCCCCAGGGAGTCATCTGCAAGAGTCGGAGTTGCAGGATTCCAAGAATGCAACTCGAAAAAAAGGGGCGACGTTGTCGTCGCCCCTTGATTTGCCACTGGAAAGCCGCGTCCTCAGAAGCTGTACTTTGCGCGCACGAAGTAGGTGCGGCCGTACCAGTCATACTGCGAAGCGTCGATCGCGGTATTGCCGTTAAAGCCCGAGATGTCAACACCCGCGGCATTGGAGATCTGCGGCGGCTTCGCGTTGAAGAGGTTGCGCACGCCAGCCGTGACGCCCCACTTGCCGGTGTCGTAGCCGACGGACAGGCTGTGGCGGAGTTGGGCAGGCAGGTCCTTGACGATGTAGCCGGTCGCTCCGAAGTACGGCTGCGGATTGTCGGCATCATACGAAGCCGTTGCTCCCGTGTATTCGCCCTGCCAGGTTACCGTCCAGTCGCCGCGATTCCAGCTCACGTGCGCAAGGCCCACGACCTCCGGGTTACCCGGGAACTTGACGCGATTGGAGTTCGTGAACCCGCTTGCTGCCGCCGTACTGAACAACTGCGTGACGTCCGAGAGCGTGTAGGTGACTTCTGCATCGGCGGACAGCTTGCCGAAGGAGAAATCATTGCTCCAGTTGAACTGCAGATCGTAGCCACGCTCGCGTTCCTTGTTGATGTTGATGAACGTGGCGTAGACATTCGTTATCTGATTCGGATTGGTGGTTGCATTCGGCGGATTGCGGGTGAAGAGGTTACAGAAGTCATTCGGATACACCGCCGCGTTGTAGCAACCGGAGACAATGTCGTTTGCACTGAGCGTGTCGATCTCGCCGCGGATCTTGTAGTCGAAGTAGTCCAGCGCCATGTTGAAGTTGCCGAACGCCGGGGTCCAGACAAGTCCCAACGTTTTGGCCCGCGACGTTTCCGGCTTGAGGAAACCGGCCCCGCCACCCTGGAACACCTGCGCCGAAGGACCCGACCCACCGTAGTTGCCGGGGATGCCTGCTTTCGCGCAGTTGGCACGAATGAACTGGTTGGTGCTGTCCGCCCAGTTGATGCACGGATCGAGACCAATCTGGCCAACAAATCCGGACTGGTTGCCAAGATAGAGTTCATACAGGCCGGGGGCGCGATAGGAGGTGCCAAGCGAACCACGGACGCGCACAGTAGGCACGACCTGCCAATTGAGGCCGAACTTCCAGACCTTGCTGCCATCGCTCACGCTTCCGTACTTGAATGCGCGCGCAGACAAATCGATCGCCAGGTTCTGGACGCCTGGCAGGTCTTTCAAGAGCGGTACACCCAACTCGCCGAATACCTCATTGACGTGGTCACGGCCTTTCGTTACCTGCGCGCTGCTGTAGCCCCATTCGTTACCCGCGGCGTTGTACGGGTCCGGCTGATCATTGATCGCGTAGGTGCGGAACTCGGCGCCCACGGCTGCCACCACCGGTCCCGCTGGCAGGTCGAACATGGTGCCGTTTGAAGTGAAGTTAGCCGTGGTCTGGCTGTAGATCGTGTGCCCGGTGAAAACGCGCCCCACTTGCTGGATCAGCTGGGCCATGTTCTGGCCGCTCAGGTAGCCCGGACTGAAGAAATCTGCGGGCGTATCGCCGCATGCCGCCACACTGTAGGAGCAATCGGCGGTTTTGCTTGCGTCGATGCCAAGATGGCTGTAGGAGCCATCTGAACGGCTGTGGGTCAAGTTGGCCTGCCAACTCCAGCTGCTGTTGCCGAATCCGCCCGACAGCGCCGTGCGCAGATAAAGATAACGGACGTTGACTTCGTTGTTGGATGGGAACGGCATGATTGGCTCGTACAGGCCAAATGGAAGCTCGTTGTTCGGTATTCCGTAGTACGGATTGATGGCGGTATTTTCCGTATCGGTCGGCCCCAGCACCAACGGAAAGAACTGCCGCCAACCTTGTGTTTGCGTCTTGCGGTAGTTGTACAGAACTTGGTTGTCCCACGTCACGCTGCCGAACGTGAAGTGACTGCTGCCGTACACCGTTTCGTCGCGATTCTTGTTGATGGCCCAACTTTCACCGAAGAACGGGAAGTTCAGTACATCGGTGTAGTAGGCACCCTTGGGATTGGTCGGGTCGTTGTACTGCGGGGTCGGGAACGGACGGGGCTTGTAACCAGGGAACGGTCCGATCGTGCTGCCATCCTTGGTGGGATTGAAACGGATGTTGGCGTTGTACGCATCGATGATCGTATCGGCATACAGGTTGTCGCAGCCTGCGAGGCTCGTACCCGCGAGGATTGAATCATCGGTGCGGTCGATGCGGTTGCCGTCCGCCCCGTAGACGAGATCGCGGTTGCAATTGAGGAAGTCACGATCCTTGACTGGCAATGGATCCTGCTGGCGGAACTCCCCGGCGAGCACGATGTTGCCATTGGAAAAATTGAAGCCCGTGCCAATGGAAACGGTCTTCTGCTGGCCGCCACCATCTTGTGGAGCGCTGTAAAAGGCTTCCAACTCGGTGTGGTCGAGACGCTTCTTGGTGATGAGGTTGACGACGCCCGAAATGGCATCCGAACCATAGATGGAAGACGAGCCGTCTTTCACGATTTCGACGCGCTGCAGGATCACGTCTGGAATGACGTTGAGGTCGAAGCCGCTACCGGTCTGTCCCTCCGTGCCCGACGGGCCGGGGCGCTGGCCGTCCAGCAAGACCAGCGTGCGATTTGCACCCAGTCCACGCAGGTTGATCGTCTGGATACCGGTACCGCCGCCGATGACGAAGCCGCTGAACTGGTTGTTGATCTGCGTGGCACCCGCGGCGGCGGATGTGGCTTGGAGAATGTCGGCGGTGCTGAACGCGCCCGAGGCCTTCTGGGCCGCGATTGGAACCACCTGGATTGGCACCACGTCTTGGTATTCAGGCCTTTTCAGGAGTGAACCCGTGACCGTGACGGTTTCCAGTGTCTTCTTGTTCTCGGATGTTTGGTTCGTCGAATTCGTCGAGGATTGCGTCGGTTGTGCTGTCGCGGACTGGTCCTGCGCTTGCTGCGGCGCAGTGTTGTCTTGTGCGTACGCCGTGCCTGCGACGAGCAGGCTTGCACAGATGGCCGAGGCCAAGAGCTTGCGGTTCATCAGAAGTACTCCCCAATAAGCGGAACGGGTTCAGTGGTGGTGGACGACGCTCCCTGCGTGTCGACGGAACGCTGTCGCGATTCATGCTCTTGAAATCCCTAGGATTTCCGGCCAACGAAGAACCGGGACGCGTTAACGCCACGTTCACACTAGCAACAAATTAACAACGGCGCAATCTTTTTGAAAGGTACGGTAAACGCTGCCCTGCTATGAGCCCACTGATCTTCCCCGGGCAGATCGTGAATGAATTCGCCCCCCACTACGGCTTTCGTCGTAACTTCGACCGCGGTAACATGGAAATTCTGGCTCGTGTCCTTGCGATCGTGCCGAGCTGCTTCCGGCGCGGGCCGGTCCCATTTCGAGGAATCTCCATGCAAAAGCTTGCTGTTGCGCCGCTGTTTCTTGCCACGCTGGCCCTTGCGGGTTGCGGCGCTTCCAATTCGTCCAATAATGCTTCGTCTTCGGCGGCCGCGCCTTCTGCATCCGAAGCGGGCACGCCGGCACCCGCCGCCACTGCGGTGACAGGAACCGTCAAGCTCCAGGACGCCAGCGTCGCAGTGACGCCGCAGGCGACGCTGGAATTGTCATTGGTGGATGTAACCCAGCAGCCTGGCGTCACGGTGAACAAGCAGGATTTCAATCCGCCCAGGTTTCCGCAGGCGTTCCACATTCCGTTCTCGGCATCGGCGATCAACGGCAAGGACCTGTACGTGTTGCAGGCCACGATGGAGGACAACGGCCGCACCTACACCACGAAGTTGCAGCAGCCGGTGTTGACGCGCGGGCAGCCTGCCAACGTCGACATCACGCTGGTGGCAGAGCCCACCGCCGCCGAGAAGATGCTGGATGATTTCAACAATGCCAAACGCCAGACCGGTGGCATGACGGTCAAGAGCGGTACCGCCAGCAAGATCGGCGAATCGCAGAGCTGGCAGGTTTTCAGCGACGTGCACGGCGTCGAATTCATCATCGAGCAGCTCAACCAGGCGGACAAGGGCTTCACCAAGACCGAGTACGCGTACCGCGATTCGTTGCCGTGGGTGGTCGTGCAGGAGCAGATGCCGAAGGCCGACGCGCCGGCAACTTCCACGGTACGGGTCGGCTGGGGCAACGAGGGCGTGCTGGTGTTGAACCAGAAGATCAGCGGGGGCAAGACCACAAGCCTCTCCGATGCCGACGCCAAGGCGCTGCATGACAAGGCCGAGGCCGAGTTCAAGCGCTTCAGCAAGAAGCACTGAGTTTTGCGGTCCCGCAAATGAAAAACCGCGCGTCTTGCGGCGCGCGGTTTTTTGCTGCCTCGAACCCGCGGCGGCTCAGAAGCGGAACTTGGCGCCGAGATTGAGGCTGTCGACGCGCTGGCTCGAATCGGAGAAGCGGCCGTCGTAGCCGATCCAGCCGGAGAAGTTCGGCGTGAAATCGGCGGCGAGCCCCACGCCCGCGCTGCCCCAGTTCTTGTCCGGCATGAAACCCGGCAGCGCGAACGTGCCGGGCATGCTGACCAGGCCCGCGCTGACATCGCGCGGGTCGGCATCGTTGTCATGATTCCACGCGACGCGCGCGAACGGATGCAGCATCGTGCCCCCCGTTTGCAGGTTGCCGGTCAGCTGCCAACCCAGCGTGCCGATCAGGGCGTGGCGGTCCTGTTTGCCGAAGGTCATCGTGGTGGCGTCGTTGCCGTCCTCGCTGTAACCATCGACGTGTGCGTGCTGCCACGACAGGTCCGCATACGGACCGGTGCGCCAGTTGCCGAAGTTGATCCACCAGCCGCCGGTCAGCGCCAGCGCGGTGTGGTAGCCCGACGTCGAGCCGGACTCGTAACGCACCGTCGGACCGATCGGGATGTCGCGATGGATATCGCTGTAGCCCAGGTGGCCGAAGCTGCCGATCGCACCGAAGTAGGCCTGGTCCCAGCCCCACATCACGTAGCCGCTGGCCAGCAGATCCTGGAGCTTGAAGCCGCCCGCGTTGCCGGCGAAATCATCCTTCTGCTGCCCCGCGGTGAACGCGAGGCCGGCCGTCAATGCGTCCGAGGGATGAATGTCGGCGCCGACGCTCAAGGTGTTGGCGTTGTTGCTGCTCTTCGGCGAATTGACCTGCGCATCGAGGCGCTGGTGCGCATAGTCGTAGCTGGCCCACACGCGCAATCCGCTGCCAGGCGCGTTGGCAAGGCTGCTGGTGGCTTGTGAGGTGATCGAGCGGTTGAGGCTCTCGTCGATCTGCAATGGGGCTTCGCCCAGCAGCGACATTTCGCCCGGTGCAATGATGATCGATTCGGCATACTGCGCCAGCATCGCGTGCGCGGCGGTGGTCGGATGCACGCCATCCGCAAAGAGATAGGTGTTTTCGGTGCCGGGCTGATACGTGACCGTCGCGCCCGGCGTGCCGGCCGGCAGGCACTCGAAGGAACTGCCGTCGCCGCCGGTGCAGGCCGGCTGGGTCACGTTGGTGAAACCGTAGCGGGCCGGGTCGGCAACGATCTCGTTCAAGATCGCGTAGGTGTTCACCGGAATGATGTTGACGCCGGCGCTCGCCAGGCCGCTGTTCAAGGTGTTGTTGTACAGCAGCGAAAGACCGGTGAGCTGCGCGGCGCCCTCCGGTCCCGATGCCAGCGCCGAAGGGGTGAGCCCGATGTTGGGCAGGTTGAACACCATCACGTAGCGGGCACCCGCTTTGCCCAGCGACTGGACCATGCCGAGTTCCGTGACCGCAGCGGTTTGCAGATTGGCCTGGACCTGCGCCGGGGTCAGTTGTCCGAGCTGCGCCAGCGCGACGTTGTAGAACACGTCATTGGCGCCACCCCAGACCGCGTACAGCGCGGTGGGATCGGCCTTGCCACCAGTGGCCTGCAGGTACATGCCGAGCTGCGTCGGCAAGGTTGGCACGCCTGCCGGAGTGCCGGGCGAATTGTTGACGACGCCGGCGCCGCCGAACGCGAAGTCGGTGCCTCCCGCCAACGACGGCGTCATCGGCACGCCGAAATAGTCGGCCACGTCCTCGATGCCGGTCTGGCCCGGATTGGTGGTGAAGCGCATCGTGAGTGGAAGCTGCGCGACCAGTGAAAGATTGCCGTTGTCAGTCAGGCTGTCGCCGAACACCACCATGGAATCGAACAGACCGGCATGCGCGGAGGCCTGGACCGTCGGTGCGGATTGCGCGAACGCTGCGGAACTTGCGAGCGCCAGCGCCACGGCGCAGGCGAGATGGCGGGGACGAAGCATGGCCGGGAGGTCTCCAGGTGCCGAATGGCGGACGGGCCAAGCCTAATACAAGCGTTTGAATTCTTCCATCCGTCTGCGTATGGCGCGGCTGCTGTTCCTGGCCAATCCGCGCGTCCAGGCAAGCGGCCGGATCAGGGGTGCGGCCAATGCGTCCGCGATCCGCGTGGACAGCAACCCCGCGATCAGCGTGCCCGCCATTAGGCAGGCCAGCGGTTCGGCGGGTTCCGGCACGGGTCGCGCCAGCCATGCGAATACGCCGGCGGCGACCAGGGCGCGGACCAGGAAACCATGCATCAAGTAGACGGTCATGCTGCGGCGGCCGAACCCCGATTGCGGCGCGCGGCGCGGCGCCAGCGCAAGGATGGCCAAGGCGCACGACGCGGACGCTGCGAGCAGCGCCAGCCTGACCCCGCAGCCTGGCCACCAAGCAACCTGCAAATCCGCGTAACCGACCGACGCAAACAGCCACGCCGGATCGGAGTCGCGCAGCAGCCATGCGCCGATGGCGGCTGTCGTCAAGACGATCAGCGCAACCCATCTCCGCTTGCGGGAATCGCCAAGCTGCTGCAGCCGTTGCCCGCCGACGCGGTAGCCGAGCAGGAACAGCGGGAAGAACACCAGCGTGCGGGACAGCGAAAACGGATAGCCGATCCACGGCACCAGGCCCGCGGCCAACGCGATCGCAACGGCGAACGGCAATGCAACCTTCAAACGTGCGAACAGTGGCAGCAGCAGGCGCCAGCACGCGAGGCTCGGCAGGTACCACAATAACCAGTATGGCGTGAGATATCCCTGGAATCCGTCGCCGCCGTGGAACAGCCACGCGTCCCACGCCGGATACAGCGTCTGGAAAACGACGTACGGAAGCAGCAAGCCGGTGACCAGCGCCAAAGCCCTGCGGCGCGTGAGGGTCGGTTTCGAAAGCGCGCCCGAAACCAGCACGAACGCCGGCATGTGGAAAAGATAGATCCAGCGATACAGCGCCGCAGCGAATGGACCCGCGTTGACCAGCTGCTCCAGCAGGTGTCCGCTGACCACCAGCGCAATCAGCACGAAGCGCGCATTGTCCAGCGCTGGATAGCGCAGCGGCTGTCGCGAAGTCCGCTTCAGGGTTCCGGCCGGCTTGCGCGCACCCCACGGCCCGGTCCGGGTCCCCGGACGGTAAAGCGTGCGGGCAAAGGTGGCAGCAGCTTCGCGGATCATCCGCGCGATGTTTCCTCCGACGCATGGCGCGTCGGCGCGCGCCCGCATCAATGGCCCTGTTGCGGAAGTCTGCGTGACGTTGCGGCCGGCATCACGCGAGGGTGATGGCCTGATGATCGCGGGGTGCGCGTTAACCTCGTCGGAACCAGCCGGGGCACGCCGTCACGTGCGAATGCGCCAGGCCGCGCGGATCGCGTTGCCTGTGCAGGTGCACGAGCAGCAGCGAAATCGCCGCAGGCGTGACGCCGCTGATGCGGCGCGCTTGTCCCACCGTTGCCGGACGCACGTGTTTCAGTTTCGCCGAAACCTCGGCCGACAAGCCGCGCACACCGTCATAGTCGAACGCCTCCGGAATCGGCGTGGACTCGTGGCGGCGCTGGCGTTCGATTTCGTCGCGCTGGCGATCGAGGTAACCCGCATATTTCGCCTGCACCTCGACTTGCGCGGCGACGTCCTCGCGTTCGACGGCGGGGCCAAAGCCATCGATGCCCGTCAGCGCCGCATAGTCGAGTTCCGGAC